>NZ_AP042462.1:0-69752 GCF_055394095.1 Methanosarcina baltica
GAATGTAACCAATAGTATTTAAACTTATGTCTATTAGCTATTAACAGATAATAGATAATGATAAATAGGATAAGATCGTTTATTGAATTGTGGAAGGGAACGGGGAAAACCCGACCCTAAATAAAAAAAGAACCGAACAGCACACCGGCCAACACATAAAAGGAACCGGGCCGGAGAAGTTTAACCTCCTGGCTTTTCCGGCCGGGCGTTCGTGGAGGGATACCCGAAAACCGGCATTTGTGGAGGACTGGAAAAACGACATTCTCAACCCCTGAAGTTAGAACAGGACGAACAGCACAAAAAACGTCAAACACTGACAAATAACTTTAGGGAGTCCTATAACTGAGAATCGGAACCAGAAACAACACCATAGTAAGTAAAGCCCCGGACTTTCTGGAACAGTACGACGTTATAGAATCGGGCGTTTTTTTCCTTGAGGGTGGCCTTATCGGGCCTGGCTCCTGGTTGACTTCTGAGGAAGTCGAAGTATTGAAGGCAGCAGGCCGAAGCGTGGAAGTCATACCAACGGCGGCGATCTAATGGCCGGACTTCTGAATTTCCATAATGTCCCCTTGCAGCGGGAAACCTACGAAGCTCCTGTTATGGTCCTTGAAGACCTGACGGCCGGGCCTGATCCTGAGGAAACCTGCATCGATGCGGTGGGGATCCTTGATAGGTGGAACCCTTCCGGGATCATGAAGGGGGACTTTTGCGAGATCACGGCGGCGATACTTGAAGCAGCCGGGCAGGTGGACAAGGCAGAGGAAGCCCCGAAGAGGCCCAAAGCTCCGGACCCTGTAAGCCCTGGGAAGCTGGAGGAAGCGGCGGACCTGGTGGCGCGAGTAATGCAGATCAAAGAGGCCGAAGGCCTGACGATCCGCGAGGCCTGCAGAATGGCCGGGACCTCCTGGTCAACATTCCAGAGAAGAAAAAAATCACTGAAAGCGCAGGAAAAAGACAGAGAAGAAGAAGAGGAAGCGAAAACATGAAGAAAGCAACAATAATAATTATGGTCCTGGCCCTTGTGGCCTGCCTGGCGGCGGGATGCCTGGAGGATCTGGCAGGACCTTTCCCTTCCTTCTGGGCTTGAAGCCTGGCAGGATCTTTCCCTTTTTTCCCTGAGGATCTCCGGAGGATTTGGCAGGACCTTTCCCTTCCTTCTGGGCTTGAAGCCTGGCAGGATCTTTCCCTTTTTTCCCTGAGGATCTCCGGAGGATTTGGCAGGACCTTTCTCTTCCTTCTGGGCTTGAAGCCTGGCAGGATCTTTCCCTTTTTTCCCTGAGGATCTCCAGAGGATTTGGCAGGACCTTTCCCTTCCTTCTGGGCTTGAAGCCTGGCAGGATCTTTCCCTTTTTTCCCTGAGGATCTCCGGAGGATTTGGCAGGACCTTTCCCTTCCTTCTGGGCTTGAAGCCTGGCAGGATCTTTCCCTTTTTTCCCTGAGGATCTCCGGAGGATCTGGCAGGACCTTTTCCTTCCTTCTGGGCTTGAAGCCTGGCAGGATCTTTCCCTTTTTTCCCTGAGGATCTCCGGAGGATCTGGCAGGACCTTTTCCTTCAGGATGCTTCTACTCTATACAATACATGTAAAGTATATAAGCCTTTGCCTTAGTACGACCTAAGCAAAGGCTTATATACAAAGTGTTTCATATATATGATTGTTAAAAGGGTCGTGGGGACCTTGGGAGGAATAAACAAATGAGCAACAAAGTTTATGAAATCGTGACCGGACAAATTATTGAAAAATTGAAAGCGGGGGAAATACCTTGGCGCAAACCCTGGACCGGGGGCCTGCCTATAAACTACGTGAGCCGGAGGGCTTACAGTGGGATAAATCTCCTGCTCTTACAAGAGGGTGGGGAATTCCTAACATGGAATCAGGTGCAGAAACTTGAGGGCCATGTCAAAAAGGGCTCTAAATCTCGGATAGTCGTTTTTTTCAAAATGCTTGAAAACGAGGACGGGGAAAAGAGAATCCCTTATCTGACTTTACTTTCAAAGATGCATGTTTTTCCGTTATCAAGCGGCTTTGTTTGTGTGGGCCTAAGGAATGAATAATCCTACTGATGACGTTTTTATTGGGGTGGCAGGTAATTACCCAAGTTCAAGAAAGAAAATAATGATGCTTGCTTTGTACTCATCTCTTCCAGAATAATATTACACTTATTTGATTCTTTATCCTGGATAACTGCCAGCCTAATTTCGGACAAATTTTCAATTAGTCTTCTCATAGAAAGACCATATCTCTTTGTCTCCCAGGCTAAATATCTGTAGAAAAGTAAGCCAATTATAGACAGAAATACGTGAACTTTGATATTTTCATCTTTGTGGTGGTACACCGGTCCCACAGGGACAAGCAGGTGATCATTCAATAGCTTAAAATCATCCTCTATAGCGCCTTTATTGTTGTATGTTTGCACAATTTTTTTAGTGTGCCAACGGTGCTTATCTGTAAATAGTATATTTTTTCCTAATGAATTTTCGCGCTTATTTTTATTCTCTTCGTCAATCCAGAACTTTAACTGAGGTTTTTTCTTACCTTCAGGAGCATCAGTAATTTCATATTTCACCATACTTCTGTATTTTTTGATAATAATGTCTGCAACCTCTTTTTCTACACTGCTCCTGTTTCTTGCTTTTCCTCTGTTGCTTTCCAGTCTCCTCTGTAGGTCTTCCAGATTCTCAGTTATTTTTGACATATTTGACTCACAAGTTCTTTTTTGAAGTTTGTGAGTTCCTTCATTGAAAGTAATTACTGTTGTAAATTCTGTCCCGTAAAACTGATGCTTTGTCCGATAGCCATAAATTTTGTGGCCTTCTGAGCTTTCATATAAAAATTGATATTTAGATAATGGCACTTCAAGAAGATCATCTGCCTGATTTGCTTTTACAGCCCCTACAAAATTCATCTTTGAAGTTGCTTTTTCAATGTTGTCCTTTGAATTGTTTCCCTTATCAAAAACAAGAACAAGGTCTTCCGAACAAATATTCAATTCGGTTAGACGGTTTACTATTTTGTCAACCAGACCTGAAAATTCCTCTGAATCATGCACATTTCCTGGATATGTCTCGTGAATAAAAGGTAAGTTGTAATCATTAGCAGCCAGCGCTACAGATACCTGATTTTTGTCTTTACGATGCTTTTTGTTATACCCTTTATGAAGCAATTCACTTTTTTCATCATAATTGGTAGCATAAGTGAACCAGTTTGATTCATCCACAAACAGTACTGAAGGGGTTAGTCCTTTTTCGATGAGAACTCGGCACAAATCGTCTTCAATATTTTTCATTGTGTCGGAATCAATGTAATTCATATGATTCAAAAAATTCTGACAATTTAATTTATGAGGGAATTTCCACTTAAAAGATAAGGCCGATTTTTTGAACCATTCCCCAATACCGTTTTCACTTAAAACTCCATGAGATTTCCCCACTATATCAAGTAAAAGATACTCTCCGACACTTAAACCATCGATTGATTTTTTCATAGTGTGCTTGTTCACTATGTCAACGAATCCAAGCTCTTCATTCACATGAAGAAGTGCGGCAAGTTTGCCGTACTCAAAAGATTTCAGTTTCATGTAGGGCAATGATTCACTCTGTTTTTTCATTTCAAATATTTTTTCGGCATTGCCTAAATATATCTGAAATATAGTTTTCACTTTTCCATCAATTCTGCCAGTTTTAATAATATACCAGTATTTTTTACCGTTGATTATTTTCTGTTTTAAAAAAACCATGATATAAATTTAGGTTCTACGTATATAAAGATATTTCTTCAAAAAACAGATACAATAGGCTTTTTAAATGTAATTTAGAACTTAGGCCTTACAAATATTTTTTTTAACGGATCTTCCTTGCCACTGATTTTTGTGGCAAATCAAGGCAAAAATAGCTCTTCTTTGAAAGCTGAGTCTGAGATACTACCGGGTCTTTAGGCTGGAGGACGTTGACGGCATCCCCTCAAAGCTGGAGAAAATTGAACATAATCCTATAGAGGAATGTGACAGAGTGGCGGGGGAATACAAAGAGGTCCCGGTAAAACATGTGAATTCAGGTAGGGCCTATTATACTCCCTCAGGGGATTTCGTGAACGTGCCTGAGCTGTCCTGTTTTCCGATCAGTGAGGAGTATTATAGCACCCTGTTTCACGAGCTAGTACACTCAACCGGACACCCTGCCCGGCTGAATAGGTTTGAGGCGGGGCCTGGGGCGGCGGCTGAGAAATTCGGGAGCGAGTCCTATTCGTTTGAAGAGCTTGTCGCTGAGTTGGGGGCCGGGATGCTCTGCGGGGTCTGCGGGATTGAGGGCCGAACCCTGGACAATTCGGCGGCATACGTGCAGGGCTGGCTCAAAGCCCTACAAAATGACGAAAAAATGATAATCCGGGCAGCGAGCAAGGCACAGAAGGCGGCTGATTACATACAGGGAATCAAAAAAGAAGAAAAAAAGGAAGGGGCTCAGGCCTCTTAATCTTTTATTTTTTGGGTTTAGGCAAAACTATACGTAGTTTCCCTTCAGGATCTTTCCCTTCAGGATCTTTCCCTTCAGGACCTTTCCCTTCAGGACCTTTCCCTTCAGGACCTTTCCCTTCAGGACCTTTGCCTTCAGGACCTTTGCCTTCAGAACCTTTGCCTTCAGGACCTTTGCCTTCAGGACCTTTGCCTTCAGGACCTTTCCTTCCTTCTTTCATCCACTGTACAGCCTCTTCATAATCCAGCTTTTCAGAGGCCCTGAATTCTAGTAGTCCGTTTTTTTGGCCCCTGGTGTCCCGGATCACATCGGAGACAAAGCCGTCCCCGGATGCGCGAGGTCCCACGTCTGCCAGAATCCTTGCGGGATAAATCCCCGTGGGGGGTATATCGGGCAGCCCGTCAAAAAAATGGGCCCTAGTTTCGTCCTCGAAAATTCGTCAACTCCTTTTGATTTCAGGGCTTTAATCCCCCGCCCTGCTTCCACTCTATACAATACGTGTAAAGTTTATACACCTTTGCTTTAGTACGATATAAGCAAAGGATTAAATATAAAGTGTGCATTGTATAAAGTAGAGATGGGGTGAATGGGGGCCCTCGGAGTCCTGGAGGAATGAAAATATATGATGATCATGAATTTTAGAAACTCCGGAAAGACGAAATCGTACTCAAACATCCGGAGGTATGAATAATGTACAAGATCAGAAAATTCACGGCCACATGCCCGGAATGCGGAGAAAAAAACAATTTCGAAAACACATCCCTTGAAGGCAATACTGCCCTGATGTGCAAAAAATGCGGGGAAGAAGTCCTCGACCTGGACAAAATCCGGGGGGATGTGCTTGAAGCCATCATCAGACTCGTCCCGACCAACCTCCAGAGCTGGGCCGAAATTGAGCATGAGAGGGAGAGCCTGGACCCCGATATCCTCCGGGAGCTTGGAAATATTCAGGGGTGGGATGTACACCTCGACCCATACGGCAAGCCCTGGATATTCAAGGAAGATGATGATGAAGAGCCCGGCAATGTCTGGATGCTCCCCATTTTCCGGCACATAGGCAAAGCCAACAAAACAAAAACGGCAAACAGATCACGGGACGGAAACGGCAGGCTAAAAAATATACTGTACATGGACAACCTGGTTGAAGCCCTCCGGAAAGCAGGGGGGGGGCCTTGCGTGATCGCAGAGCTTAAGGGCCTCCTCGGAGTGGACCCTCGGACTGCCCGCAGCTCCTACGCTCAGGCAGTAAACAAGCCATGGGAAACTCCAATAAAAGGCCGGAAATCAGGTAATACCTGGGTTTTCTGGCTGGAAGAAGAGCCGGAAGAACCTGAAGAAGAAATGCATATGAAAAAATATCATAACGTGTACAAGGACAATATGCAGCTTGTCTGTAATATATGCGGACACAAATTCAAAAAAGGCGAAACCTGCTACAGCATAGACAGGATGAGAATGGAGAATAAAGAAGAGGGTGAAGTCAATGCGATCCTCTATGTATGCGACAAGTGCCTACCGACAAAATTGAAAAATGGAAGTTGGGACCTGGTATAAACCGGGTCCTGCTTTTTTAGTTATAGTTGCCCTCTTCCATGCCTCCTGCCTCTTGCCTCTTGTATCCCCTTTATGGGAGTTGCGATTATCAAACTTTTTTGAGCCTCTTTTTGCTACGTCCTTGGGTTTTTTGAGGGTGTGGCTTGCGTCCATGGCCTTGGAGTATTTAGCCTAATTATTATTCCCCCGGTGATAATAAGATTTGTTCCTGTCAATACCGCCCGTTTTTTTGTATTTTTTGTTAACACTGGGTTCCAATCCACACCTTCTTGTCCCTGTGGGACCTGTGTACCACCACAAAGATGAAAATATCAAAGTTCATGTGTTTCTGTCTATAATTGGCTTACTTTTTTACAGATATTTAGCCTGGGAGACAAAGAGATATGGTTTATCTATGAGAAAACTAATTGAAACTCTATCATGAATCAGGCTGGCTATAGTCCAAGATAAAAAATCAAAGTCATGCAAAATAATATTGGAAGAGCTTGACTTAAAGCAAGCATCTTTATTTTCGTTCTTAAACTTGGAAAAATTCTTGTCATCTTAATGAAAACAGAAGCAGCAGGATTATTCTTTTCTAGGTAATACACAAACAAAGTCGCTTGATATCGGAAAATCACACATCTTTGAAAGTAAAGTTTAACCTGTTATCTGAGCCTGGGCAGACTGCGAAAAGTCAGATTTACGCCCTTATAAAATTGCTTGAAAAGGAGCTGTAACTATGCCTTTCGATGCCCATCCACACCATATAAATAAAACTCTTTTTACCCATTCCCCTGTGGTTTTTCCGGTCGAAGTTGAAGTAACCCACGAAGAAACCTCGGACCGAAACTACTTTTATGCTACCTGTCCCTTTTGCGGGACGGTCAACGATATAACCTACAACCCAGAAACCGAGGTCCAGTTCCAGACCTGCAAACACTGCGAAAAACAATTTATAAACGACTGGAGCAAAGTGAGGTAAAAATACAATACCGGCTGGCCCATAGTTCGACCCGGATCACTCTGGAGACTTATGCTCGGATGAATGCAGAACAAGAGAAGAACATAATTGACAGTTTGGGGGTAAATTTGAGATGATTACAATCGAATCAGTAGCTATTGCTACAGCTATGGTTTTAATTTATTCGACCGTGACAATATGCATAGGAACCGCAATCATGGAGCAATTATTAGGAAGGATGTGGGACCTATGAATTATGAAGCGATAAGCAAAACGTTCTCAAAGGAAGAGGACGAAAACCGGATTAGCCGCTTACCTGCTGATTTTTTCAGGGAGGCTGAGGAATGTATAACTCGAGTTTCAAAGATAGGATCAAAACAACATCAACAGATGGCGCAACCAATAATTTAAAGGTAAACTGATCCTAATGATGGCGATTTTTCATTACTTACAAATTTTTTTATTTTTTAAATTCGCTATGAGTAGAGCCCACAATACTTAATAATATTTTAGAATTGGTAATATATTTCACGTTCAAATCCATAGCATTTTTGTGATAATTCATCATACATTACAGTAATTTAATGGAGTTATTAGTAAGTAATATACCCTAAATAACAGGCTAACAGTCCTAAATGGGAAAGAATTAATGAGTGGACCACATCCAAACATAATTAATATTTCATTTTCGAGATCAATAGGATTAGTTTCCCAATAATTGCGTTATAGGTAATACGTATTTTCAATAGCAAGAGGACTATTCAACCAATATCTTTGAAACATGAGTATAAAGGAACTTGAAAAGGAGTGTCGGGCCTGTGGGCCAAGGATGACGGAGGGAAAGATGATAAAAAACATGATTATCCGGGCCGATTTTGATATAATGAGGATTCACATGCTAAGAGTCCGGAAAATCATGAGCCGGGCCACAAGTCAGGCTTTCGCCAGGGGGAGCGGGGCAGTTGTTGGAGACATTGAGAACATGCTGCCCTTCTTAAAAACGGGTTAACAATCATCAGGTCTTATAATATATCAGTCTCGATTTCAATCCAGAACACCCATACCCCCCCGGTTCCCATGGGACTCACTACACCACTTTTTCGGGCCTTAACCACACTCTTTGGATCATCAGCGGCCAAAAGAGCATATTTCGATACAGTTCTGGGGGTTAGGCCGAGTCTGTCGGCAATCTCAGCCAGGACCGCAGGCCCTCCAATCTCTCTGAGTATATTTTCTATCTCTTGTTCATTTGTTGCGGGCTGGATTCTTCCGCTTTTTTCGCTTCTTTTTCTCATTTTATTGCATCTCCCTATTATCTATGAGTTACGTACTTGAGATGTAAAACCAAGTACATGAGAGCCTGTCAAGAATATTATGCTTTAGACAGTTTGGTGCTTCATGCTACTGGTTTTTTGTTCAACTGCGTAAGTCCTATTATCTTTATATCTCCCTATATCCCATCATTATATATATACCTTAACCTATGTATAAGGTAGGAAATTATATATATAACATGTTGACATTTATTAAAGAAGAGGCGGGACCTTTGGAGGATTGAATTTATATGAGTGATGGAATACAGCAAACAAAATAATCCTGGAAAATGGGCCGGAATATTTACTGGATCTGGACCTTCTGGTCGTGTCCTTGAGTCGTAGATTAAATCTAAAAAAACAAGCACATCTGTATCATGATCTGGGGGTGAACCCGCCTGCCTCGTTATGAGGGGGCGGGAATCCAGGCTGGAAAATAGCAACATTGTATCTTACAACGTTGCTATCTGCAATCCTGGACAAAAGGTATCTTCTGGTGCGTTTACATTTTGGGGCTTTAGACTACACACAAAAAAATGAAAAGCCATGATTATATATGGCAATGTCAGTATGTAATAACTAAATAAATTAAAGAAGGTATGAATATGATGGTCGTCCAGTGCTTCATGGTTGATGTTTCCACGATCAAATATCCAATGTGTCTTTTGCTTGTGTTTTTGGACCCCGGGCGCAGGTTGATTCCGCCCGCAGTAAAAAACGGAAAAAAGGAGCTAAAGGCCCCATTCTAATTGTTCAAAATAATATCAATCGAATACAAATGGACCACCATAATACCTCGGAACAATTTAATAAATTTTATATATAAGTACTTTGCAAAATAGTATAAAATCAAAATGGCAGAAAATAATAAAAAATAATCTGTTTTTTGTGGATGCATCTATATGAATTGCCCTCAATGTAATAGCGAAAATCCAGATGAATCTTTATTTTGCAACAAATGTGGAGCAAAACTGAAATCACAAGATTTTTTTAATTGCCCACACTGTGGCTCTGAAAACCCAAATGGAGCAAAGTATTGCAATAAATGTGGTCTTTCATTAGAGAAACCTATCCCTCAAGAATCAAGGAAAAAAAGTGTAGATGAAAATAAAGAGAAAAAAGAGAATCTAGAAAATGATAAACAAAAAAGCAAAGAAAATAAAAGCTGGTTCAATAAAAAAAGCTTTTTTGTAGTACTTATAATTCTTTACATTATTGTTCACACTGTAATTCCTGATAATCCTGTGAATACAGATATTATTTACACTCAAAATACGTCTGAAATGATCTTAACTCTTGACGATATGCCAGATGGATGGCGTAATACAGGTGAAAATCCTATCATTGAAGGGGAGAATGCAAGTTCTAGATTTTATAAAATGGGTTTTATACTGCCACATTCCGTAAAATGTGATGTGAAAAAATATCGTACAATTAATGCCGCAAAATCATCATATCAAGAGATATATAATAATGATCATGATAAAACCACTGATTGTAACAATGTTAATATTGGGCAAGATTCTTATTGGTCAGAAGATGCAATTGGAGTCACCGAGAAAGTTATTTTTAGGAAAGGCAATATTATTGTAAGAGTTGGCACTGTTGGCGAAAATGCGAAGAATTATGCAAAAAAAATAGATAAAAAAATAGATCCAAATAAAGGACACGAAGTAATATATTCTTCTGAAGAATCCCCATCAGAGTCTCAAAAATCTGTAGTACCAACTTCTGAAACACCTTCATTAGAAGATTCCTCGATACCCGCAATTGAAACACCTTCTTCAGAAGAACAAAAAATAAGTGAAATAATTGAGCCAAACGAAGTGGACGAAGGGATAATAACTTTAAAAAAAGATCGTCCTGTTAAGATTAAAAATGGATATTATTTATATTTATTAAATATTGACAATAGTGGCACAAAAGCTTGGTTAGGTTTGGGAAAAGATAATGCCCTTATTGTTGATGATCTAATGAATATAAACTCAGATCCTGACTTTATCGATTATGAGATAATTGACATCGAATCGGATCCTACGTGGATTGAGAGTGGAATGAATATAAAAATAGTAGATATTGCGAAAGAAAAGAATACTGTTTATGTTACATTAACTTAAAAACGTACGTGAAATTTCCGCATAACAGGCACGAAATAAAGGAAATGGCGGGGAGTCTGAATTATAGAGGATGGAGATTACCCCCTTCCTTTCTTCTGGTCTTCGGGGAGATGCCGGGAATCCAGGATGTATAAGATATAATCCTCCGGAAGGGGGAAAATAAGTGATTTTTCAGCTTTCTTCTCCACCCAGGTGAAGATATACCTATTAAAAACAAATGCGAAAATCAGGGGATATTTTTCTTCGGACTTCTAATATTTTTTCTAACAAAATATAAATGCACAGTAAATATATAAACATGTGTATTTTTTTGTAAATAAGGCTTTAAATATATCTATATATAAAAAGTTCAAAACAAATTAAATTTAATTTATATTAAATTTATTTTATTTTCATCTTTCTGAAAGAAAACCGTTGAAAATAAAAAATAAAACAAATATAATTCTGACACACCAATAGCTCCATTTTGATTATTTGGTCGTGTCCGTGAGTTACTGACAACCATAAGCATAAGAATCTCTATGCATTTCTCCTAAACACGGGGAATGTGCTTGTTTTATTATATTTAATCTACGACTCAAGGACACGACCGATTATTTAACATAATATCAACCGAATACAAATGGACCACCAACTTATCGGTGATCCATTTGTATTCGGTTGAGATTATTTTTAATAATGAGAATGGAGCCTTTAGCTCCTTTTTTCCATTTTTTGCTGTGGGTGGAATCAACCTTCACACGGTGGCCAAAACACAAGCAAAAGACACATTGGATATTTGACCGTGGAAACATCAATCATGAAGCACTGGACGACCGGAATGATCACATGGAGAAAAAAAATAGAGGGGAAGCCTGAAGAACTGCAAGGCCTGGAAGCTTCCTTCCCGGGTGATTTTCACACTGGGCGAATTGCAGATATGCTTTGCAGTTCTTTTATATCTGTAGGTGATATAGGAATGATACCGTCAGACGTCTTTAATTTATTTGGAATTCCACCTTTACTTTTATACCCACCTATGGAGATGTAGAAATCTGTATCAAACCACCTTCCGCCATGTCCGTATCTTTGGGAACTTCCATAAGAACATATTTCTTCGGTAGTCAAATGTGTTTCAAAATCAATCGATCTTTGATTCCACTCATCACGGGGTTTAATTGATTTTTTATCTTTTGTTATATATGCCATCTTATTCCTCCTCGTCGATTTTACTTGCTACTTCCAACTGAAAAATCCACCGATAGCGAAATACAACTAGCTACCAATTAGTAGGAATTAGACGCATGGGGATAAATACCTATCGATGTTGTATAAGATGGGAACCCCGGAAGAGGATGGGGAAAGAAAGGAAAGGAGAGAAGAGGAGAGGAAAGGAGAGAGAAAGCCTGGGAACCACCTGGGAAGGTCTGCAACCTGGAAGACAGAAGAAGGAACACATAAACAATACAAATAAATAAAAGAGTGTATAACGAAATAACCTATTAAAATAATTAATATCCACATTTCGACCGCCTGCCAATATGGGATAATAATTCCTATATGTTGGCCATTTAATTAATTCGATCTCAAATAAAATGGCATATTTGTACCATAAATTTGTACATAAATGCCAAGATTCGAAATGTGAGTAATAGATCAAACACGGATATGATTTGAAAATGACCCCACAAGAAGATAAAGAAGATAAAGAAGAAATCGAAACCTTGATTGACGCACTTGAAATAATACGTGAAGACACAGAAGGTATTGCAGGCATACTAAGAACAATAAATGAAAAACGGCCTGATGAAATTAGCCAGGAGGACGAAAAAAAAATAGAACGATGGATTTCGAGTCCGAAGGAAGTTGCAGATAACCCTCGCAAAGTTGCAAAATTGATGATCTGGTATATTGCAACCCGCCGCTTAGGAATTAAGATTGGGAAAATAGCTACTGTAAGCTTTACTAATAGTGAAAGTGAAACAACCCCACCACAAAAAGATAAAAAAGAAACCCAAACCTTGATTAAGGCACTTAAAATAATACGTGAAGACACAGAGGATATTGCAGGCATACTAAGAACAATAAATGAAAACCAGCCTAAACAAATTAGCCCGGTGAACGAAAAAAAAATAGAACAATGGATTTCGAGTCCGGAGGAAATTGCAAGATTAATGATCTGGTATATTGCAACCCACTGCTTAAAAATTAAGACTGGGAAAATAGCTACTGTAAGCTTTAATGATTCTACTTCTCTAATGTATTTCTAGTCTTTCTTACCCTACAATGATCACAGGAGAAGGAAGAGAGAAAGGCCTGAGGAACTGCAAGGCCTGGAAGCTTCCTTCCGGGGTGATCCCCTGGACTTAGGGCCCGCAACGAAATAACCTATGCAATTTAGCATTCATTGTGATTCCTATTGGCTACCTTGATATTGAAAACTAACACATTCAATAGAAATTGTGCATAAGTTATTCAGTGACGAGTCCTTAGTGCCCGCAATGAAATAACTTATGCAATTTAGCATTTATTGTGATTTCAATTGGCTACCTTGATCTTGAAAATCAATACATCCAATAGAAATTATGCATAGGTTATTCAGTGACGGGTCCTTAGTGGAACTGCAATGATCACAGGAGAAGAGAGAGAAAATATAAAAAAGGTCTGTTTTGGTTATTGTCCCAGTACGTCAAAAACGGGTCGTGGGGGTAGGTCATTGAAAATTGGTTGTAGAAGGACTTTTGATAAATACGCCCAAACAAGCTGAATGTGTATTTTTTCTCCAGCATAATAAATGACTTACGGACACGACCCGTTATCTATTGTTTTATTTTTGCAGCAGAATATAATCATTTGTAAAAATAATTTAGGATTTGTGCCTTTGACCAAAAAACCTTAAGCCGATTAAAACTATTAGTGTTCCGATTATTGATATCCAGAATATTAGCATATTATTATCAGTAACTATATTACAGAAGTTCGTAACATCATTAGTAAAGTTATTCATATCAATCATTTATTAAAAGAATTACTATTATAACTATCTTATGCAGATATTTGAAAAAACATTATCGTTTTACACTAAAACAATAACATTTTATAGCTTAAACACCTATCTCTTTCTAATAAAAACGGGTAATTAATCCTAAAATGTTATTGTTTTAATAAAACGATAATATTTTACATTTCAATGATTTCAGAAAAAAGAGCAGAAAACTTGATTTACTCTAAAAATGAGTTTTTAGTATATAAAGACAGGTGGTTTTTATTTCAGAGTTAGAATATGAGCCAATTTTCGTAACATCAAACAAAGGGGATAAAGTCCGGATTCTTGGCCCCTGGGATTATGACCGGTTAAGGGCAGCAGTTCCCAAAGAGTATTTAGGTAGTATCCTGGATGTTTGCCTCTGGACCGGGGCGCGATATGTTGAGGTTCAACGCCTTTATGATAATCCGGAATGGTTTCAAAAAACCAGAAAAAACATTTTTCTTGGGCGGGAGGCCACAAAAAAAGCGAAGCGTGTAGCTCCTGAGCGTTATATTTCCCCTCTCCCTCCACAGCTTGTAAGCATTCTGCCTTATTTCTTCAAGGATAAAAAACCTCCTGCACGGGACGGCTGGAACAACAATATTAAACGATGGGCTGAAAAAGCTGGTTTTGACCCCATGGGGTTTTCTGCAAAAACTACCCGAAAAACTATAGAGTCCTGGATGCTGGCAGCGGGAGTTTCTGAAATGCAAATCTGCCTTAGACAAGGGCACACACAGGCAACTTCATTACAACACTATTCCAGCATAGGATTTACAAGGGAGGAAAAAGAGGAGATAAGAAGGAGGCTTAAAGGTTGGATGGTTGAATAACTTTCCTTTTTCTTTTATTACCTCTGGGAGAAGGACACAAATCTGAAAAATTTGTAAATTATGGCATTATAGGCCCTATTGGTATGTCATAGTAGATTGCCAACACAAAATAAGGTCGTGGGGGTAAGTCATTGAAAATTGGTTGTAGAAGGACTTTCAATAAATACGCCCAAACAAGCTGAATGTGTATTTTTTTCAACCATGATCAATGGCTCACGGACATGACTGGAACTTGGTCGTGTCCTTGAGTCGTAGATTAAATCTGAAAAAACAAGCACATTCCCCGTGTTTAGGAAAAATGCATAGAGATTCTTATGCTTATGGTTGTCAGGAACTCACGGACACGACCTTAAAACTTAAACCTTCAAAATGGAAAAATAATTCCTGAAAGCGAAGGGAAAAAGGATTTCAATTGGTTACGTAATAATTATTTTTCGTTATTATATCAAAATAGTTATAACATATTAAGTAATTTTAATCTTGCGGATGAAGACCTCCATCAAATGAGGGTATTTGTGGAGGGCAGCAAAGCCGAATTTATGGCGTTTATCCCGCCGGGGACCCGGTACGCTGCAAGCCAGCTTAAAGGGGTGTTGCGGAGGAAAAGGGCAGCTATTGAGGCGCTGGAAGCTCGCGGGGTTTCTGTCTGTTTTCAAGGGTCCAAGTTTGAGGCTACGGCGAGTGTTCGGGATTCGGTGAAGCAATATGCAATTAAGAATTATCAGGGGTGGTTGAATTTATGAGCATCTTTAAAAAACTCGAAAAAATCATGGACGTCATAACAGAACCCGAATCCGTCACAAAAGGAAACGATTTCGAATCATATATCGTTTCCCTTTTTCCTGAAAATAAATTCGCCCTGGTCGAGTGGTCCACGGATATCTGCAGGAAACATGATCGATTTGTCGAATCCGATACCCGCCCGGACATTATGGTGAGACACATAAAAACGGGAAATGTATTTCACATTGAATGCAAATTCAGGTCCATGCTGTATGAAAATAAATTAAGCTGGACCAATAAAAAACAACTTACCAGGTATCAAGAATTTGCCAGGGAATCAGGTGATCCCGTTTATGTGGCGGTCGGTCTAGAGGGCAGGGCATCAAAGCCGAAATATCTTTTTTTTATCCCGCTCGAAGAGGCTAAGTATCCGGCTTTATATCCTTCGGTGTTTGAAAAGTTTGAACGGAACCCGAAAACGGATTTTAAAGTGAAGCTAGGGCGGTTAGTATGATTAAAAACAAATACGAGGAAACCCTCATCTCTGGCCGTGTGCGTGTAAAACTTAACATGGAAATGACGGTCGTGTCCGTGAGTTCCTGACAACTATAAGCATAAGAATCTCTATGCATTTTTCCTAAACACGGGGAATGTGCTTGTTTTTTCAGATTTAATCTACGACTCAAGGACACGACCCGGCATGGTTAACCCTAGTAAATAAAGATAAGTGGATAAAAGTAATGTGCATTAATTAACCTGGTCAACTGCCCAGACAAATGAAGAGAAACGAAGTAAGAGTTATTGGGATTTTCAATAATTGTTCAGAAAACGAAGTAAGAGTTATTGGGATTTCATTGTTTCAAACATCCGGCTTCTTTCATCGAATTTTTTAAGGTATGTGATAATATCCGTTTTTCGGAGGGTTGCCGGAGGTCTGGCTCCCTGATCCCTAGCATATTCCATAAGTTCTTTTTTTGTGAATGCTTCAAGGTTCATTTTTAAAGCTCTCTTTTTTATGTTCAATGGGTTGCAGTTGGAAAAACCCGCATTCATCACAAAACAGGCCCACCTTAACCCACCTACTTTTACGGTCTTTTGTTTGTTTCTGAATGTAGCAGGCCCTAAGATAATTTTCAGAGCAAGAAGGACATAGGGGTTTTTGAGTTGCCCCCCTGCCCTGCTGTTTTCGTTGTGCAAATCTCAATTATATCCCCCCATGAACTTTAAGAATTCGTTCAAACTCCTGCTTTTCGTATTCGATATAGTCCGGGTCATCCGGGTCATAAGCGGTCATTGCGGCCCTAAGTTCCTCATTCATGTGTGCGAGTTCTCCAGCGGAAAGCCCTTCCGTGTTGTCATCTGTGAATATTTTGGGTATATCATATGTGAACATGTTTGTATTCTCCGAAATGTGTTTACACTATATACAATACACACATTATATTTAAGCATCGTGCTTGTTATATATTCCTTGCACTGCCCCCATAAGATCAGGGTTTTATGTAACCTTTTTCACTCCGATAATTCGGAACATGCAACGCCACACATGCCCACCACTACATTTTATTATGTTTCTGGTATGTTTGTATAGGCCCGTTTTACTAGGGTAACTCGATTCCTGAAAAAGTCGTATTAGTTCAGCCTCTCCAAACTTGTTAACAGTGTTAACAGAATAAGAAAAGAAGTGGATCACCTGGAAGGGCCTTTTATTATCCCGGTTTCCCGGTCGTGAGGGTATGTCATTGAAAATTGGTTGTAGAAGGACTTTCAATAAATATGCCCAAACAAGCTGAATGTGTATTTATTCTCCAGCATAATAAATGACTTACGGACACGACCGGAATATGCATATCATTTCAAATAATTTAGATAATTTATAGATATAAGTTGTACAAAAAAGAAGATGGAACTGATAAAATGACCGAAGAAAAAGAACCGTATATAACAAAGAATTCAATAGAAACAACGAATTTGAAAGGAATTCCTAAATCAGAATTATCCGAGGAGTATATCAATAATTCTATAGGCTTACCCGTATTTAGTAAAGAAAAAAAGGTGATCGGAAAGATTGTTGGAATAACTAAAGTGGACGGAACACTAGGAGTGGTTGTTGAATTTAAAAACCCATCAATAAATAAAGAGCTTAACACGCAAAAAAAACTGGAATAAATCTAAATAAGGGGATAAGTTAATCAAAAATAATATTCCAAGGCTTATCCTTTATATTCTCTTTTTTCTGAGACTTTTTATTATTTTCTGAGTTTTTGATTGATTGCAGTCAATTGCCAGTGGAATTCATAGTATATATTGGCAATCCCAGAAGATATTAAAAAGTATATTTTTTATTTTTCTCTACTTTTTTAGTATCTATTATGGGCTTTTGAAGCTTTTTCCTCACAATGACAATTCATAAAAAAACGTTATATAGTATTTGCCACTACTTTTTTTTATGGGAATGTTAGCGCAGATAGAATCCGGAATAATCAGTAAATGCAAAAACAAAGATTCAATCATATCATATAAATTTATAAAATGGTCTTTAATTTCATTTTTTTTATGGAAGCTTTTGAAAATTTGTTTAATAGACCTCATAAATTTGGCTGAATCAAAAGGGGGTTATGTTTACTTACCTATAATTCAAAAAGTTCCTAATTTCATATATTTTTGTGACGGGCTTTTTGCATTGCTTTTATTCATAAATATGTTCATGCTGTTTTCTTTACTTGCTTTTGGAATCTCCTATCAAAAAAAACAGAAATCCCGGCAACTGAAAAACCGGGTCTGATTTTGGTAGGCTGAATAGTTACAATTTTTTATGATTCAGGTTCCATCATATTTGAAAAGTATACAAAATTATTTAAAGATCGCAACAGTATACATTTTATCGGTTTTCAAAAAATGTATAAGATTGGGGGATTGTTATGAAAATAAGAGTTGTGAGTTCAAGAAATGAAATAATTTCTTTGAACCCAAATGAGAAGGTTGTTCACCTTGCGTTTCGGCCTTCCAATAAGGATATTTTTTTGTTGGTGGAGACCTGCCCGAGGCTTGAGGTAATTCAGCTTCCCAAGTCCTATAAACGCACGATTTCCAGATCGATTGAAATGTTCCTGGATATGCAGAAAGTTCAGTTGGTGGAAGGAGATGTGTGGGGGCACAGGAAAGACATCAATGAATACTACACTGTACCATCTCAGGTAATCGAAAAGATCAAAGAAATGAAAGCTAAAGGTGTTCCTGCCGAGGAAATTTCGGAAAAAATACCGAGGGAAAGCAAGCTCAACCCGACGATGGTCATGTACATTCTGAATAAAAAAGAAATTGAATAAAATTGTCAACGGCGGTTTACTTTTCCCCATTTCGGGCGGATGGAGTGATCTGAGGTTTGTGGGAGTGTTTATGGAGAAACGTGAGCGAAGTATTTGATGTTTGATTCTGCGGGCTGTGAGGACTCCACTTTTTGGCGAAATGAAAAATAAAAGGGGGTAATTTCATGGGTTTAGCTTTGAAGCTTATTGATCCTGAAATTGTTTAACAGCCGTTTTTGTACTTCCTCCATGCTGTGTAACACGAGGTCTGCATTTGATCTTCATAGCGCCTCTGACAAACGATTCATCGGTTGCTTTGCTTGACCAGACATACGCTTCACCAGTCCTAAGCTGGCTCATCTTTTCAGGTGTCAAATCCTTTAAGGCTGCATTTGCTCTCTGAATGTGTTTTAGCCACGCAGGGGAGTTGAATTTATGCATAATAATATGTGTAGAAAGTTCAATGATCGAAATTGGGACGGAGGGTGGATCCTGAGAAGCTACCATAATGCTGGTTCCTTTGTGTCTCATCTCTCTCACTACTTCAACAAGACCGGAAATCAAATCCGAGTTCTCGATATATTTGTGGGCCTCATCAAAGACGACAAGTTTGTTAAACTGAGTGTTTTTGTATTTTGCTTCAGAGAAAATTTGAAGCATTACGACAAAGAGACCTAAAGCTTCATCCTTTTCAATATATTCGTCCCTCAAATCAACGATAATAAGTCTCCCCGGACGGATTAAGTCTTGTAATTTCATCGATTCGTCAATATATTCACCTGCGAATTGTAATCTCGTGAGAGCGAGGTCCTGTAAATGATCTGAAAGATTAGAATCTCGAATTTCTCTTTCCAAACCTTCTAAAGTCAAATTGTTTCGTAACTTTCTCATTATGCTATTGATTTGACGAATATACATGCTCTGATTTCCAATTGCCCCCATAAGGAATTTCCAATGGTTGGCCTTGAGCTCAGAAGGTGAAAAAGATATGGGCATTACCTGAATATCAGGATATTCAACTTTCCTCTCCTCTACTTTATCAGCAGGAGTCAAAATGATAATGTCTTGTAGCCCTTTTGGCTTTCCACTGTATTTTTCCCTTAGTATTTGGATTTCCTCTTCAACACTATTTGGATTAACCATTGAGGTAAATTCCGGACGATAATCTTCCGTCGGACTATAATGGAATATCACCGTTGCTAGAGGACTGGGAAGGACATTTATATTATCGACATCCATTGAAGCCATTTCGATAATGGTTCCAAGAGTGTAACTTTTTCCTCCTCCTTGAACCCCAAAAAGACTTATGGTATGTGTATGATTAAGGTCAAGAGCAATCTTTCTACTCGATACTTCACCTAATACACCAAATTGAGGTGAATCTCCATTAAATCCTAACAATACATCATAATCTGGCCCTGAAGCTTCTATATATTCGTCATCTTGGAAATGTTCATTGGATCGATCTGAAAAAGACTCTTTATCCTTTTCCACTTCATTCACAGGGGATGGGGCAATATTCACTGGGTATAATAAATCGTGAATCTTGCTGGAATCCTCCAGTTCTTTTCCAGACATGTCTTCAGATGTTAGCTCAACACTATCTTGTAAATTGAGATCTTCTGAATAAACTATTTCATTGGTATGCGTTTGAACAACGGGTTCATCTACTTCAGTAAGGTCGGTCCAAGCAGTATCCACTAAATTCCAGCTTGTAGTTCTTTTTCTTGAAGGGGCAATAAAAGCTGCTGTTTGTAGTTTCGGAATTTCTGGAATTATCTGTTCGCTTAAAGTACTGTAAATTTCGTCTTTTTGGAGGACCTTTTCAGTAACTGGTTTTAATGTATCCAAAAGGGCTTTTATGCGGTCCTTTCCTATACGATGAAATTCAATACCTACTTCATTTTCTGGGCCTCCAGTACCTATTTTTTCAAAGTCAAAAATAATTCCGGAGCGACTGAATTGGAGAGAGTATCCATATTCAATTGATTCAAGGAAGGTGTTAGCCTCTTCTGCTACTTCATCATCAAAAATTCCATAACGTACTGAACGATCTAAATAAAACTTCAGTAGTTGTGCTAATTCATGACTCTTGAGCAATCTATCTGGACGATCTGGATTTTTTATATCAGGATCAAAGTGTCTTTGCAGTATTCTTTCGCTTTGATTTATTTGTGATGTAATCTTTTCTTTCAGTTGATTAAATGCAGAGAAGTCGCCCACCTGTGAATAGCATTTTACCTCGACCAAATTGCACGTTATAGTCCTTTTCCCAAGATCAAGATCAAAAAGAGCTAAATCGGTCCTCTGTAAACTGACAGAATCCTCTACCTCATCATTTGCCCTAAAACTACGATACAGATCAACATGTGCATCAAGTGGAACAATTATCTGGTTTGAGAGAGCACCTTGGTATTCCAAATAGAGTCTTGCCAAAGCCAATCCTAGTGCTTCAGATTGTTGATTTTTAGAAGAAATGAGCTTCAGAGCCAGCTGCCCTGAAAGAGAACGTAATTGTGATAATATTTTGACTGATTGAGCACCATCTACAGAAAGCCCATGGGAAATTAAGACGGGCTTCAACATTGCTTCAAGCTCATATGTAGATTGTGACGAAATAATTAAGTTGTGCGTAGCATATGAATTGGCATTTGGTACAAAATCTATCAAATAATCCTGTCGGTTTTTTTTGCCACCATGATCGAAAAACTCAACACCCATGTTACGATCAATTGTAAATACCCAGTCACTCGACTGATGTATTAAATTAATGAGTAATCTTTGTTTGTCATTGAGTCCAAGGGTTATCATTGGGACCGCTTTAAAACTTGTCCCTGCCGTTGCAACTGCTGCGGTCGAATGGCATAATGCCTGAGTAAGATTCGTCAAGAGGTCGAAAAAATAATCTCCATCTTGTGAGTCCAATGCATTTCCAAAAGAAGGAATCCTTCTCCAAAATATTCCGTTAGCATCATCTATAAATTCCGTGGAAAAATCTTGAATCAGCCCATATAGAGGAACATGGGTTGCTTCTTTTTCTTTAATTCCCAATTCTTCTGCCGGAAACACATCAAATAGGATACTTATATGAGCAGCATAGTTTTCAGCATTTTTATAAAAATAATCTATTGGGTGCCTAGCAAGGGTGAGTTTCGGGAACAAGTGACTACCTGTTGATGTTGAAAAAGCATCAGCTGCTTTATCTTTCATAGCTGTGCCTCGAATTAACATTTTTTCAAACGCTTCACCCAATGTCGGAGACTCTGGATCATTTGTGAAAAGCCGGACATCATATCGTAAATCCATATATTCACGTTTTTGCTGTAGAGCAACCAGAGCATCTGCAACTAAGGATCCTGAGCCTGGATTGTAGATGTTTATTGAGAGGCTTCGGACATAAGGATGCTGAGAAATATACCGTTCAATCTTTTCAGCAAGTAAAACACCACTAATGGCACTTCCAGTATTTTTTGGTTCAGGAAGGCCAAGAACCGAGCAAATATCAGCCAATAATGCTCGAGAATTATCCTCAGTCGTTGGTGCATATAAACTCCAGAAAAAATTCAAATTATCAATCGGAGTGAAAATACGTCCATCCTCGACAGGTATCCCTATAGGAAAATCGGATGGTTGAATTCCATCCAAAATGGCACTGCGAACATCACGCAGATAATCTTGGTTACCATTGTATAATTCCGAGATCCATTTCTGACCTAAACTTGACCACGCAAGAAGCCATAATGAACGGAGAGGATGGGTAGGAGCTAAAAGAATGGCTTCCTTGTGATGTCCACGATAATCTGTCAGAATGACATGTACAGAGTCTACTGCAAGAATGTGTCGGAGGATTTTCAAGTGTTCCTGTTGTTCAGAACCTGTTGATTGTTCAGCTTGTCGGGTTAGGCTTGAGATCAAATCTAAATATGACTCAGCATAGGAGATACATAGATTTTTCATATCGGTTAAAGAAGTACCCTGCAGTATCAATTCAGATGTGTCCTGGCAGATAGCAGAAAAATAATCCGTTCTGGCTGAGAGAAAACTTTGTAGGGCAGCAGATGAAGGCAGAGGCAGTGAAACTTCCTTTAGTAATTCAGAGGACTCCATGATCTGCAAGTGCCACCCGCACGGGAGTTTAGGTGCAGCTAAAATTTTCTGTTCTATATTTTTCAGTATTCGCGAAACGGGAACTTGAACCGCTCCATCTCGTCCAAACTTTACAAGAAGTGTTTCCTGAAGAGCTGTCTTTTTTCGTCTTTTGCTCTGCTCCCAATTTGCTCCAGTAAGATGTATATCAGAAGGATCACGATCAGCACTGATAGCGGTGAATTGAAGTTTCATCCGAGCGTGTTCCAAACTAATCTCAATTGGTTTAGCACGTTGCGGTGGTTCTTCATCTACTGTTCCACCAGGTAAGACAAAAAATGGTTCGCTTTCATAAGGACGGTGCGTTGAAGTTGAAGTATCGTTTGTTCCAATTAATGGGATTTGATCGCCATCGGTAGTCCGGGGAAGAACACGGATGTAGTGCCAACCTTCCTCAAACTCAATTGTATTCAATTTTGTCAGGCTTACTGTGCTATGTTTTCGCCCCACTTTCCAGACCTTTACTTTTTTAGATTTCCCGACAGGTCCTGTTTTATCAGATATTATCTGGACTGTAAAATGATCAAGGCCCCTTACCTTTTTGGGATGTGGATCTACCTCAAAATTTATGTTCATCTTTCTACGTTGATCCGGCACAAGCACCTGTTGACCTACAAGAGTCGAGAGTTGATCATTGCCTTCTTCAGGAGTAATTATTGGAAGATCTGTTTCGTGAACTGTAATGTTGATCTTATCGAGGATGAGTCCCTCTTGAAAAATCCATTTATCAAAAGAAATTGTCCAATTTTTTTTATCGAGGACAATCGATCTTGTCCAGATTTCAGGTTCATGGATTTCGTATTGTTCGAAAAAAGAAATCAAATGGTTTGTAACTATTCAGCCTACTGATAAAAAAAGCATAGTTTCAGCTAATGTTGCAACTATCGGATAATAGCGGCGCTCCATTGAGCGCCGCTCGAATAGCATCCATGACATTCAAGCTATTCTTTCTAATAGTGGATATGTATCCCCGAATTCTGCAGAAAGCTACCGCTCCTTCGATGCTTCGGAAAGTTCCCGAAATCTTCTGTTGTAGCTTCATCATTCTGATGTCTCGCTCTGCTTGATTATTATCAAATGGAACTCTCAGGTCATTGAGGAATTTCAGAATCCTATCCTTGTATTTTATGAACCTATCAAGGAGATTCTTTGCTTTTGTTTGTGCTGGTCTTCCTCTTTTTTTAACCTGTTTTGAGAGGTCAGGAGGTGGATTTTCTTCAATTCCCTCTTTAATTATTTTATCGTATATTTCCTCGAATGCCCTGACTTTTATTGGATCTATTGGAATTTCCATTTCTCTGCATTCGTCGGTATATTTTTTTACTTCACTCAGAAGTTCATTTACTTTTTTAGCCCATTGCTGCTCAAAATTCTCTTCAACTCCAGTGAGGTCCCTCTTAAGATGAGCATTGCAGAGAGCATGTTCACATCCATATTTGTTGTATGATGCCCAACCATCATGAACTACTACCCCCTTGTATTCTGGAAGAAAACCCAAAGCATTCATTGCCTCTGATCCTCTTTTTGGATGTACAAAATAGTATGTCCACAGACTGTTTGAAACAACATGGAGCCACCATTTTGTCCCTAAAACCCTCATTCCTGTTTCATCACAATGTACAGAATAGGCTACCCGTAGATGTTCGAAAACAGCTTTTTCGAAAGGTTCCAATTTCTGGAATAATTCCTTTTCAGCTCTTTTTATGGTAGCAGGGCTGATACGTATTCCATAAAAGTCCTCTGACAAATCACAAATCCGTTTATAAGGAATCAATTGAAAGTTCCTTAAATATACAAGAGAGGATAAAAGGCGAGGTCCATATTGAATAGGGAATTTTATAGAGTCTGGAAAAGTACCTTTGTTTATTTTCCCACAGTGAGGGCATTTCTTGGACTCAGCACGATGTTCGGTAAATATGATGTTCACAGGAGGAATATCAGCTTCTTGCCTGCGTTCACAGTCCCGAACTTCAGTATCTTCAAGATCATGACCACAATTTTCACAGCAGTGAGGGGAATGAAATATTATATGGTCAGGATCCCCAACCATTTCGAAAGTACTTCCAGAATGACCTTTTTGACCACCAGGTTTTTTCCCACTTCTTGTGCGGCTACTCTTAGGTTTAGGTTTTTCATTCACAAAAACGTCAGTAGAAGGAGGTTTACTGCTGTTTTGGCTGTTTTGATTTAGACGAGCCTCTAAAACCCTTACACGTTCCTCAAGTTCAGCAATTTGAGAAGCCTGTTTCTCTATGATAGTCTCAAGTCTCTGAATTACAGCAACGACTGCTTCAGGGCCTTCTTCATAGATTTCAAGAATCTCTTCACGTGTAAGCATGATACTGAAGAGATAGAGTTATTTTATATGCAATTTTTCCTCGAAACGAGGAAAAATTGCCTTTGTTCAAAGTATGGCTGAATAGTTACAATGGTTTTTTATTTTAATATCACTGAGTTGAAGATCGATAATGCGTCCGATAACTGATTTATGTGAATTCATAAGTTGACGAACACATTCAATGTTTTTTTGAATTCTTGCCCTTGTGAGGGAGGGGTCTTCGAATAACTTGAAGTCCGGTACAAGTGTTAGCTCATAAAGACTTGCCCCAAGCGTTGGTCCATCAATGTCATTTGCCAGAGCTGTGAGGAGATAACGAGCTTTGGACAGATCATCGAAAAATGACCACTTTTCATCATTTAGAAACGTAAAGATGTCCTGGACATAGCCTACCAATGTGGCTGGAACGCGCTCTAATAGTGCAGAGACCATGTCCTGATAAAGGTTGACAAATGACAGTTCCTCAAATGTTGCAATGCCAAACGAATCTTCAGCACTTGTCCGCAAAGATGTAGGTATAAATACAAGGAGTGGAGGCCGTAATTCTCCATTAGGGAGAGGATTTCGAAGTTCTATCAATTTTGTGGAGCTGATAAGATGAGGAGCATCTGCACTAGCAGTATCAGATAAAATGTATACATTGGATTTCGGTTGTTGCTTGCGGATTTCTTGACAAACTGACATCATTATGTCGTAGTCCAAATCTGTAATCCGCATGCAATGGCCCTGTCCACGATTATTCAGAATATTCTGAAGTTTGGGACAAAGCAAAGCATTTATAGCATCATTCAACTTATCCTGGGTCAATTCACTAAATGTATTACTCAAATGCACAGCTCCTGTAATTAAGAAATTTTATCATTTTCTCTCGATATTGTGTAACGTGGACATACTTTCTGCGTCACATAGGCGTCAGAGAGGTCTTCATAGAACCCGATTTCACGCAACCGTTTCTTAAAAGCTTCAGTGTTTCGTCTTAATGCTTTTCGGTCGAGGATACTATCGGAATAATGACCATTGTCAAATTCAGGCAGTCTATCAATGTAAATTCCATAACGTTCCCTGAGGAATTCAAGAAGTTCTTCAATTCTAAGCTCTCGGGTTACAAAATGTCCATTACGCTGAGTGAGAACAGCAAGTTGAAGCAATACTTCCAAAAGTTTGCTTCCCATCATGAAATGACGAGGACTTCCCTTAGTTCTCGACTGGGCTAATAGGCCAGTTTCCTTATTTTTCAGCATAAAGGAATCAAGGCATTCGGTTATATACTGAGTGTGGTATTTTGCTCTATACGCCATGAGAATTTCGATGTATGTATCAAATTCGTTTAACCCCATGGCAGTTACATTATGGATTTCGGGATCGAGATCTTCGTTTCCAGATGTTGATTCTTCAATTAGAATGGCCAATCGAAATTTGAAATAAGCATCTCTATCAGCTTTATATTTTGAATCTAAAAACTGTATGAGTTCAGCAACACTAAAAGATCCTCCCGAAGGAGAAGCAATCTTCCCTGTTTTCTTACTCAGATAATTCGCCATTTCGTCCAGTTTCTTTACGATAAAATTGGCCTGGATAAAAGCGGGTATCTGTCTGTAGAACAAATTGGTAGATTTTCTAGCAAGTTCTGACATGTGTTCATTATTGGGATCGCCAAGATCAACCACGAGAGCAATCCTGAATGGGCAAGCTCCTAAAGCACATACATCTCCCGAGTTTACAGGACAGTTTTTTGTCGAACAAACCAAGTTGTCAGCCTGCTGTTTTACCATCTTGGGGAGTAAATAGAGAATTTTCAGATGATATAAAGCCAAATGGAAGGCAAACAGAGTCTTCAGATACTCCACCAACACGGATCTGGGGATGTACGGCTCATAGGTTAGCAGACGCAGAACATCGTCAGCCAACAAGTCAGCCTGACCGATACAGAGAGGTAGATCTCGTGAAGGCTCTTTAGAATCCTTTGTGTCTTGCATAACCTGCTGATCCAAACGTAGAACCGCCTGAGTCTCAACATCGAGGGCTGAATCTTTGTCATAACGGTCGATGACAGGATCTATCGCTGGGAAAAAAAACTTTTTAAGAGCGTCACGAGCCGCCTGTCCTTTTCCTTTCCGTGCATAGAACAGCATCCAGTAAATCTGCTCGGCGGCTCCGTAGTCACGGGTATGTTTTACATTACGAAACTTGTAAGTGTTTCCGTGTAAAGGTCTTGGTGCAGCAACTGCCTGGTTTGCTTTGCCACGGTTCACAACATCCAATAGGTCTGTCTCAATCCATTTCCTAACAACAGCCGGATAGTCATTGAATCCAGCAAACCACTCAGGATGTTCAAGGGTTTCATCCAGAAACTCATCAATAGTAAGATCACTACCTCGTTGCATTCGACGACTTCCATATCCATTAAATTTCAGCCGTGGAAACAGCATTGTGAGGACGCGGTCCATTTCAATATGTTTGAAATCAACGTATGTGGTTTTTGGAGTCCTGAATTCTTTGTCACGAGTCTTTATACTCATAAATCAGCCCTCGCACTAGTTTTGACTTCAGCTAGATGAAGGACACCACCCTCATCCCGACGGATCTGGAAGAAATTATAACCGTTTTCGGTAAGGAGCACTTCCTGGTATGGGGCAGCTGCTAGAACGTTTTTAAAGATAGATAAACTGAGGTAATAACCTTCTTCTTCCTCCACGCTTGGTCTATATCCTTTGTTGAGCCTCGTCAGCATTTCAAAAACATCGAGATTCACAGTTAGTGAGGCAGAGTGATCCTTGCCAGCTTCATAGCGAAGAGTTAGATGTTGTGGTAAGAATTCTAAAAACGGATGACTCATTATGCATGCGTCCGAAAAGAGTGAGAACAATTTTCCATCAAAAAGGCGATAACTGCGAATCGTTCCTCTTTCAACTTTACGTACACGAAGAGCAAGTTGATTGTCCAGACGACTGGGATCATTCAAGCCCTCTCCCAGGTTGATTGCCTGGATGATCCCGGCGACATCTTCTGTCCCTATTGATCCGGGTTCCTGAATTAATGATAAAAAGTAGCCAATGCTCTTATAGGGGAGCATATATCTCCATTCTTTATTCCGTTGTTCAAAGAAATATCTACGCCGTAGGTGAGCAATGTAATCTCGGTGTTTTTCCATCAGTTGCTTACGGTTTTTGGATGAATAATCAAAGGGTAAATGTTGATAAAGGACGGTTAGTAGATCATTATCATATCCGGGCCGGTTCGAAAAGCTGAAGCGACCTAATGATTTAGCGTTGGGTCCGAGGAATCCAAGCTGACGGTCAAGTTCAGGATTACTGACAAGAGATACATCAATTCCCCGCAACATTGAAATGAGACGGTCTTCAGAACCATCGTTTCCTCCCATCCATGAATTGAAATAAAATCCACCAAGAATCTTGTTTTGGATTTCTTCTCCACCTTCTTGGTAGAGTTGATGAATGCTGTCACAATCACGGGTACCTACTAGCATGAAGGCCAGGGATGAACGTAGGTCACGCATGGTTATATGCAGGCGGTTCTGAAGATGAACGATAGTGTACAGCATTTTCAGCCTTTCAATAACCTTTGGGCCGGCGGTTGGATCCTGGAAGGTTTGGGCATTATGGAATGCATAGCATCGATCCTTCAGATCACAGCTTTCACAGGGAGCCCAGTACATTTTTTCCGTCATCTTTTGGATTAGACGTTCAAGAATCGAATTTTTTCCATCATTCGGTTTTGCGACTACCGAGCGTAGATTCAGATTGATGATGGAAATGTCACCAGATAAACTCCCTCCCGCAAGCCCTTGTTCAACATATTGTTCAAGGAGTGGAAAATCGGACTTGTACTCATGGAAGAAATCGACCAGACGCCCTTCGTTGATGGCAATGATTCTGGTTTGGTTAGCAGGCCATTTATCGACATGTTCACCTTTGAATGGGGCAAAGAATTTTTGAAGAACTAAATCATTTTGCTCGTCCCCTTCGTCCTGACTGCCATCGTAATTACTCTGATAAGTATGTCCTTTGAGCTGAAACACCGCACCATTGGCTCCCCGTTGAATCTGAGCGCCATTATCTACAGCTCGCTGTTCAAATTGCTGAATGAAAGCGGTTTTACCGTCACCAGCATTCCCGGTGATAATCACAAGACGGAATTCACCTTTTAACAATGAGGGGATCAGATTCTCATCAAGATATGTCGGTACATAGGTCGCCTTGCCAATATCATCCAGACCGCGTGTACCGGCATTGGAAATCTGGCTCTGGCTGTAGAGTGTTAAGAGATGGTTAACAAAGGGATTGAAATTCGGTCGATCAGGTTTTAACACTAATTTAGCTGGTACTTTGTGATTAAGGGTAATCTCGCTTGTTGCGAGCACAGAGTAATAGCTTTTGATTTGATTGAAATCCTTTAGAAATGCTTCTACGGAGGCATACCGGTCCTTTCGTTTGGGTGCGATCAGCTTGCTCAGAGAGTTGATCAGAGATGGGCTTAGATTTTCACATCTTTTGAATTGTTTAGGATTTTTTGGCTCTTCATTCTGCGGAGGCGTTGGAGTGTCAAATGGATAATGATCTGTCAGGCATTCATAGAAAGTGATACCCAGAGAATAAAGATCCCGGTCAACATAATCATCCGGAGACGATTCAACCTGATAATTGTAATCTGGTGGTATGTAACGTCTTGTACCTCCGCTGTCCTGGAATTCATCTTTTTCGGAGACGGCCACATTGAAGTCTATAATCCTGACACCATTGTCCGTCCACAGGAGGTTGGATGGTTTCACGTCCAGATGGTAAACTTTATTTTTGTGCAAATGTTCTAGCCCTTCGGCTGCCTGTCGCACGATCTGGACCGCATCCTCCAATGAAAGGGATTCGGTATCGATGAGAACAGACACATCCAATCCTTCAATATATTCGAAAACGATGTATGGTGTTTGATTCACATCATTAAACCGGTCTGCCCATATGACCTTCACAACGTGAGGGTGATCAGGAAGCTGGGTAAGTGTCTTGTATTCGCGGCGCAAGCGTTGATATACCGACTGACGATCTCTGGTCACCAGTTTGATCACTCGGGTTACATCGCCAAGGGAATCAAAAACTTTATAGGCAACACCAAAACCACCCGTGCCAAGCCGCTTTTGAACGCGGAATCTATTACCCAATACAAAATCCAGGGGCAGGTCGGTGAGGTCTTCTGGCATGTCCTGGGCAACATGGCCTTTATCATTAGAACCTGTCTCATCTTTGGCTTCAGGGAGGATCAGCACATTCAGCTCTTTAAGCGCCAGAGCCGCACTGTGATGACGCTCTTCCGGATCAAATACGCAGAACTTTTGCAACCATCCATCAATACCCTCAGGGAGGTCGGGCATGAATTCGGAGGGTTTTATCGGGAATATTCCGTCACCTTCCATCATCTGATCAATGTTTTCAAAAGCATGCTCACATGTCAATAACTCAAAGAAAATCAACCCGGCTGAATACAGATCCGAAGCAATACTCGCCTGAGCAGGATCGCGGTAACATTCGGGAGCCTGATATGCTTCATCCAGATCATTAATTATCTGCCCGGCAATAGTACTTTCGCGATCCTTCCCGACTCTGGCATAATCAAAAGCTGTTATTCGTGCCCGACCTTCTCGAGTAACGATCACCGCGTCAGGCGTTAGATTGCGGTGGATTACCTCATGTTTATGGGCATGATCAAGTCCTGAGAGCATATCCCGCATTACCTGAAGTTTCTGGTTGAAGGTAAGTGCTAAGGAAGATTTCTGAATATGCTGCCGCAAAGCCTGTCCGGCGACGTCCTCAGTGACCAGCACAAGGAAATCCTGATCATCAGTTTGGAAGAAATCACGCACTATCAACACATTAGGGTGTGGGGACATGTGGGCCACGGCGACAAAGGCATTGCTAATGCGTTTCCTTTCAGCCTCCCGGTTTACCTCATCTTGATAGGGATCGACCTGGTAAACCCGTAGCCGGGCTATCCCAGCATCTTTACCCAAAAAACTATTTTTTGCGCGGTATTCGGTGTAATGGTCATCACCACCGAGTTTTTCTTCCACTTGCCAGTCTCGTAAGCAGAGAGCTGAAGACCTGGGCCTGGCTTTTCCCAAAATAGTCTCAACAATGATAGAATGCAATGGCCGGATGTCACGTTGACGATAAGGAGGAATGTAGCTTTTATCATTAAAATATGTGAGGCACTGTTTGAGATCAGTAACGTCAGGCCCGTCAATCCCGGTATCATCGGATAACTGAGCATCGTCAGCAGTCAAAAGCACTGCTGCCTGCACATGGGCCTTGTGAAGCTCAAAATTCGCAGGATTGGAATCTCGCATGAGTGCAGCAAGAACCTTTGCGTGCTTGCGCAGTTTGGCCAGAGGAGAATGAAAAGGTGGGCGGTCTTCAGGATACCATTTTGAGCCATACACATCGATCAGCCCGTGAGTTCCCTTGACATCCACCAGATACACAGCATGTGGTCCAAGGATAGCGATGTCGATCTCAAATACCTCTCGTCCCTGGGGAAATTCAAAGTTGTGAATGATCACATAGTCTTCCGAAAGATGATCGCGCAGGAAAGCGATGGCTCTCCTTTCAGAATCATTCACAGGCTGTCCGATTGGTATGACTTTTGCCATTACTGAGCTGCCTCCTCGATGGCATTTTCGACTAAGGTTCGGGCTTCATCTTCTTTCTCTTGTGCTTCCGCCCGCTTGCGGCCGGCATCCCAAATGATTCCATTAATCTCTGTCTCGAGGGCATCATTGCAACGAGGGATCATCAACCTAAGGATATCCGAGGCAGAAAGATGTGGAATGGAGCTTCCGGCGGCGGTACGAATTAACTGCCGATAGCCGACATCTGTGAGGAATAGGTAGGCGTAGAGGTATCCAGGTAAAATTCTTGAATCCTGAGCTCCAATTCTCAACACATCCACGGACATGCATCCACCAGCAAAACGTTTATCTGCCCAGACACCACGGCCAATGATTCCACCCACCTGTCCACTCCGAGCGAGAAGAAGATCACCCTCCCGTGTAGCCCATTCGCTTTCGTCGGGAAGGAGACTCTTCGAAAGGAATCTGCTGGGGTCATAATGCAGACGGAATATCTCCCCACTTGTCAGGAAGGGGGCCCCATATTCTTCGTCAACGAAAACCTGCTTCAACCGTCCAGTTTCACTGATTGAAATCCCGAGGGAAGAGAGTTCATCCTTGTGAACAATTCCAGCTATTAGTCGGTCACTTTCTTGCGCTACCACATCATGATATGTAGCTTCCAAACGCTTTAGCACAACATCTGAAGAAGCAACGGAGCATGAGAATACGCGGTGAGAAAGCGCGAGTTTTTCAGGAAAGCCAAATTTTTCATTGACCTTTTTTCCGGCTTCTTTGAGTAGAATCGTTGCCCTTGTTCTCAAATCTGCCGCCTGCTGAATTAACTCGTGGGCACGGTCTTCCACGTCGCTTAGACGTGGCACGGGCACGTTTTCTACACGAGAAGGATCAAGATATGTAACAACAGCACCACTTTCACCATGAATAATTAATGACACACCAAATTTGCTAGAAAGGAAAGCGTATAAATAGCCAGACAAAATTTTTTCATTATTAGGTATAATTTTAAGTACGTTATCTGAGCCAACCATGCCAGCCATATCCGTACGAGTATAAACGCAACGCCCGATAGTGCCATATGAAGAAACGAGTATAATGCCCTTATTCAGAATCATTTTTGGCATTGATTCGGCCTGCCTTCTTGCAATCATAGAAGCGTGACTTATATCGCATTGGAGCATGTTTGATCCACTCAATAGAGTCACTCCATGATTTGGATCGTCAACATAAACACGACCAAATCGTGGCCCGTTGAAAATTCCCTTTTTACCTCCAACTGTCAATTCAGCAAGAACTTCACATGTGTGACGCTCAAGAGAAATCTTTGCTTCGATAGCGCCAGAAAAATAAGGCTTTGCATTCAGTCGATATTCATCTAGCTCAAGCCATGCGCTGGGAATAGTTTTTATCTTCATAACGTCACCTCCCCGGTTAGTAGAAACTCTTTATATTTCTCAGCTACAAGTGGAAGTTCGTCGTTAATCCTTCGGTTACGACGCTTTGTCCGTCGTACCTGGACTTCCCCGCCCACACGAACACGTTCGATAACTTCTTCCTCGAATATCAATTCTTCACCATCAGGAGCACGTTCAAAGAGGAGGCTTCCCCTAGCGTTTACACCAGCACGGTCCACCACGGCCATGAAGACTTTGTATTCGGGATGCTCGGTATGGATCAGTTCTTCTTGACTGCGGCGGCGCAAGATCAAAAGGCTTGGCAGAGCCGGGGTTAGACCGTATTCCTTCACGGTGACCTTAAAGGGTTCCACGGGCAGATCAACGCTGGCTAGAACTTCACAATGACGCAGTATCCACCAACGTATATACTCATCACCAGGATTTCCCAACAGGCCATCGGGCAATAGGATGCCAACGCGGCCGGTGCCTGGCTTCACCCATTGAAGCGCCCGTTCTAAGAACAACACTTCTGGCGGCACACCCCCTGTGTTCAAGTTCCCTGTGTTGCGGTAGCCACCTTCCTCATCGGGTTCCCAGGAATTTCCCAAATCATAACGTTCAAGGATGGATGCGTCACTGACCTTATCCTTAGTAGAGAACCAGGGATTAAGCAGGACCAGATCCATGCTCCCAAGTGGCATGGCGGGGCGACCAGCTTCTAAACCATCCTGATCTCCATCCGGGAAAGTGCGGGCATCGAGCCGGAAGATGCGCCCCGGATTGCCAGTGGTGAAAAGCATATTCATGCGGCTGGCCACTGTCAAGAAGGGATCGATGTCACAGCCTAGAACATTACTGGCTGCCCATTCAGCGGTGCGGTTATGTGCCTGCAAAATCTGCTCGGAACTGGCCTCTTCCGGCGTGGAGCCAAGGTCGGCTAAGTATTTCTTGAAGATGTGAGTGGCGGCCATGGCAAGGAAGGTGCCAGTACCGCTAGAGCAATCCATAATACGTTCGTCAGGCTTTGGGTCGAGCATCTGCACGGCCATTTCAGCCACATTTAGAGGGGTTGGGTAACGGCCCTCGCGGCCATCCATCACACTGCGAACAATGGCACGGAAGGCTCTAGTCCGATAACGGGGTTGGGTTTCACTCATGGAGTATCGGGCCAGCTCAGAAACAACCCTTGCTGTCTGGTTGGGTCGTAAGGTTGGAATCCATCCCTGTTCAAGAATTTTTGGCTGCCAGTTGATAGCCTGTTGAATACAAGCGTGAATTCGATTCTGTATGGCTTCCTGGCCTTCAGAAGTGAAAGGTTCTTCTCCTTTAATCCAGAACTGTCGTTCAGGTATCGGACGAGTTTCATCATAGATTTTTGCGAATAATAACAGAGCAAGCTGTTGGAATCCCGTTTTATCTCCAAGACCAACATTCTGATTGCTTGAAAGGTAAAGGAAACAACGGGAAAGGGCTTCTTCTAATCCTTCAGCATCGGCGCTGACCTGAATAACGCCACCGGTGTGGTTTAAATCTGAGGTACGTTCACCCGGCACCGGCCAGACACCCAACTGTTTGAAAAGAGGCTCAAAGCGTCCGTGTTCGACCTGAATGAGGAATTCTTCTTGGCCGTTGGTCCACATGCCTAAGTTCACACCTGGGATTAGCTCCATAAGCTCTTGAAGGTCGCACACGTCAGCTTCCGCCTCGGAAAGTGAACGGAGCTTGTTTCGTTTCTTTTGCGTCTTGCATACGATGATGCGTTGCAGATTATCGTTATTGTGTTCAGTATCCGGATGGAAAATTGCAATATCGGCCTTCTTTTGGCCATGACCTTTGATGCATGGTTTGTAGTTGACTTCCAGATCAGCACGGTCAAAGCCATAGCTATCAATAAGTTGTCGCAACACTTTCTGAATGAGGAGTTTCTTAGGAGAGGGTTTTTCCTTTTTACCAGTCAGGATCTCGATGTAGAAATCTTCCGGAGTGTCATATTCAGGTTCTTCATCAAGCACCTGATCAAGTTCTTCATCAGTGTCGCTCATAGGTCATGCTCCTTCAAAAATTCACGGTACTTTTCTGCGATCACCGGCAGGTCATTATCTTCTACTTTTTCATTTCGTTCCAAAGTCCTCGTGACTATTTTTCCTTTGATTCGGAAACTCTCAGTGTGTACCTTTGGTTCAAGAATTACTTCTCCATCTGGAGTCCGTTTGTAAAGCTTGTTGCCGCGACGGTCAAATCCAACCTTTTCTGCCACCGCCATGAAGACCGGGTATTCCTCTGCCCCACCCAGAGCTTCTTCATTCATTTCCTGCTGGCTCTTACGCCGGAGAAACAGAAGGCTTGTCAGGATGTTCACATTTGCCTCGGCAATGAAGGCTTCCACCGGCAGGTCCACGCTCGCGAGTACCTGGGCGTTTTTCATGATCCACCAGCGAATGTATTCTGCGGCCGGATTGCCAAGAATACCATCCGGAAGGACGATACCCATGCGGCCGGTACCTGGCTTGATCCATTTCAAACAGCGTTCGACAAAGAGGATTTCTGGAGATACGCTTTTCTTGAGGGTCCCTGTGTTGCGGAACCCACCTTCTCCATCCGATTCCCAGGAGTGAGCCAATTCAAACTGTTCGAGAATCGTCTCGTCCGTAATCGGAATATCAGAACCAAATGGGGGATTCGTCATGACCACATCGATGCTTCCAAGTGGGATGTCTCTCACTGCATCATTGACGTTCGGCAGGTGACCTAAGGGATACTCAAGGGAGTTCATATGATACAGATGGCCATGTCCATCGCCGGCCATCACCATGTTCATTTGAGATGCACGAATCAGGAAAGGATCAAAATCTGCCCCAAAAACCATCTTGCTGGCATAAGCTTTCAACCGCTGTTGCACATTCAAGAATTCATTGGTATCTTCCTGACCAGATGTGGTGTCCTGTTCCTCACGGAATTTTTTGAGCATATGACCAAGAGTCGCCACCAAAAATCCTCCCGTGCCACAGGCTGGGTCGAGAATCGTCTTGTTCTCTTTCGGGTCAAGCATTTCAACGACCAGCTTCACCACACCGCGAGGAGTGAAGTACTGTCCCCGATCTCCACGAAGATTCGTCCCAACTATTTCCTGATAGGCAACTCCTTTGGCATCGACATCAGTGCGGGAGAAATCATACTTGGCCAGTTCGGAGACCATGAATGCCAAAGCACGGTTCGAAAGGGAGATTTCTTCGTTTCCTCGAAAAATGTTGGAAAAATTACTTTTTACTTCAGTGAACAGGGGTTCGATACGTTTACGGATATCAGCCCTACCTTCTTCAGAAAACTGTTCTTTAGGCCCGGCCCAGAAACGACGCTGGTTACGAGGATAGGTTTCATCATGCATCTTACTGAAAATGAGATACAGGAACTGCCAGAAAGCAGCATCTTTTGGCATCCCTTCATTCCCGTGAATGAAATTATGGCATCTGCGGAAGGTTATTTTTAACATTTCGTTGTCAGCCACACGGGTGTGAGCGTCAGAAACGACATCTTTTGTTCCAATTGACTCTTCAGACATTGGCCAGTCGCCAATCGGATTGCATCTTGTTTCAAACCGGGATTGTTCTTTTTCAAGGAAGAAAAACTCAAGACCGTTTGTCCAAAGGCCATACTCGCAGGAGGGGATCTGTCTCATTATCTCCTCGACTCCTTCGAGGTCAGTAGCAGCCTGATCGTAGTCCCTTATGCGGATTGCTGTCTTGCCAATCTTAGGTTCTTGACGACAGAGAACTACACGACCTAAGTTCTCAAGGACATGTTCTTTCTCATGATGGAAAATGGCTACGTCCACCTTTTTCCGTCCTCCGAAAGCATAGTCCAGCTCCATATCTTCCGGTGAAATGCCATACTCATGAATAAAAGCGCGAACTATCCGCTGCCGAACCATCTCCTTTTTTGTTTCTTTGATTGGTTTCCCAGATATATAATCAAGCAAATATCCGGAATTAAGAGTTTTATTCGTTTGTTTACCATTTGTTTCATTCATTTTTAAATCCCAGTCCCTTGAAATAAGTTTCCTTCAAATGTTTCATTTTTCAAAATTAATATTCCTTTTCGATCTATTCAGATAAATGCAGGTCAATATGTAGTTAATGCGAACCTTGAAGTATAGTAATATAATTCGTAATTCTTTGATCTGTGTAATAAAATAGGATATGAATTCAATATTAATTAGAGAGTTCATTCATCGTTTAATGTGGAATCCCTTATAGATGATTTTAATTTCACTTTATGAACATTAGATAATAGAAGAAACACAATATAAATTAACACACTGTTATCAATATACTAGCTACTGATGTAAACTTATCGGTATTAAAATAGTTGATTACCAAAAGTGTTTTGTGTTACATAACACTAAACATACAATTGAGATTATCATGAAACCATTTGGAGAAACAATTCGTCAATTGCGATTGGCACAGAATCTCGGCTTAAGAGAGACTGCTGGAATGGTCGGGATATCTCCTGCTTACCTCAGTCGAATCGAGAGGTGCAAGGAACATCCACCTCGACCAGAAGTGATCAAAGTCATTGCTCGCATTTTAGCTGCGGATCCAGATGTTCTGTTTCGTCTATCTTCTTCCACAGACCCAGATGTAATAGAGTACCTTCACGAACAACCCGGAGCCATGCAACTGCTTCGTTACATTAAAGATGCAAATTTTTCATCTTTTCAGATTGATCAACTGTTAGAGGCCGCGGAAAAGCTAAACAAACCAACATCATAAACCCACCTGCTTTCGGCAGGAACGTAAAATTAAATTCAGTACTTAATGGTATCGATTTTTACAAGACTTTTTAAATTTATATTTTTATGAACGAGTGTATATGCCAAAAAAGTTAGAGGCGTACTCTATTCGACATTGTTTTTCGGTTTCTTACCAAAAATCTACTCAAAAATTTATATATGTTTAAAAGTATTTACTAACAATTGTAAGGTAAAAGCAGGGCTTTGTGAACAAATAGAAAATCATTTCAAAGAAAAAATATGGTTGTAATTCTATACAAGGACGACAACTCATAGTGATTACATTCACATTAAATTCATTCGATTCGGCCAACAATTAAAGGATGGTTGAGATGAGCAATGGTAAACACGAGAAAACAGAAAAAATACAGCAATATGGTTCAGAAGATACTGAGTTTACTATAGGGCAGTTTGTTCAACTAAAATCGAATTCTACGGTTTACGGAGTGATAGTTGGGGTCACACCAGGAGAACCCGAGAACAGGTATGCAGTTTTCGCAAATGGAGCTACCATGACATATTATTCTTCACAGCTCCAACCACAGGAGGAAATAAGTTCCGAGTTTGAAATTCTGCCACTCACACAATTCCATGCCCACTTGTCTGCTCTTCAGATCTCTCATCCTGGCCTATCCACATTGTATTCTCTGAATGCGGCGCGTATCGATTTTATCCCTTATCAGTTCCGACCGGTTTTGAAGTTCATCCGCTCCGACCGTCCGCGTCTTTTAATAGCTGATGATGTTGGAGTTGGAAAGACCATCGAAGCCGGACTGATCCTTCGTGAGCTGCAAGCTCGGCGTGATATCAAGTCCGTATTAATAATCTGTCCTCGTCCATTGGTTACCGAGTGTAAGTGGCAAATAGAGATGAAACGTTTTGAAGAGCGTTTCACTCATCTTGACGGTAAAACATTGCGCTACTGCATTAATGAGATGGACCTCGATGGCGTCTGGCCAGACCAGCATTCAAAGGTAATCCTTCCGTATTCTCTACTGGATGAAGCCTTATTGTATGGAACATCATCAGGCAAAAGAAAACATCGCAAAGGGCTGCTAGATTTAGATCCTCCACCTCGTTTTGATCTGGTTATCGTGGACGAAGCGCATCATATCCGCAACCCTAACACCTATGCGCATAAAGCTATCCGTTTCTTTTGTGAAAATGCTGAGGCCGTATTATTCTTGACAGCAACCCCTATTCAACTTGGTAGCGATGATCTTTTTGTTTTGTTGAATGTCTTGCGACCTGACCTTATCATAGACAAGGAAAGTTTTGAGCACATGGCTGCTCCCAATCCTCATATAAACCACGCTATTGATCTGGTCCGGGCACAGGAAGCAGGTTGGCAGGAAAAAGCAGAATCTGCATTGATTGAAGCAGCTTCTACCCCCTGGGGGCAATCAATACTTAAAAATAACCCTGAATTTCAGCGTGTCTTCACGTTAATAGGTAAAAACAACATCACGGTGGAAGAAAGGATAGTAACCATCAGCTTACTGGAGCAGTTGCACACATTTTCAGGTATCATCAACCGAACCCGTCGGCGGGACATAGGCGATTTTACAATACGTAAACCTGAAACAGTAAACGTTGAATTCACACCGCAGCAGAAAAAATTACATGACTATCTCCTTGATCTGCAATATGAGATCATGTCACAGGTGCATGGAGACAGGAACGTAAAGTTCATGATGACAACGATCCGCAGACAAGCAGCAAGTTGTCTTAATGGACTTTCACCCTTGATCAAAGGAATTTTAACGCGCCATCTGGATGAATTAACGTGGGATGAGATGGGCGATACCCCTGATTCTTTTGACATGAATGCAGTTAGCAAGATCGAATATCAGGTCCGCGATGTGCAAAAACAGGCTGAACAGCTGGACACCTATGATCCTAAACTTGAATCGCTCCGGAAGATCATCTCGGATAAGCAGGCAATGGACAATAACAAGGTTATGGTGTTCAGCAGTTTCAGGCACACTCTAAGATACCTACACAACCATTTGAAAAAAGATGGTTTACGTGTTGAGATGGTGCATGGAAATACAGATGATGACGGTCGAGTTCAGAGGCGGAATCGCTTTCGTCTTCCAAAGGAACACGGGGATGCTCTGGATATACTTCTCTTTTCTGAAGTTGGCTGCGAAGGGCTTGATTATCAGTTTTGCGACTGCATTGTAAACTACGATTTACCATGGAATCCCATGCGGATCGAACAGCGGATCGGACGGATAGATCGTAACGGTCAGCAAAGTGAAACGGTTTCGATCTACAATCTGGTCACACCAGGAACAGTGGATGCAGACATCTACGAGAGATGCCTTCTGCGGATAGGTGTATTTAATAGAGCTCTTGGGGGTAGTGAAGAAATCCTCGGTCGTATTACCCAAGAAATACGTGACGTTGCCGAGAATTTCAAATTGACAGAGGAAGAGCGTAAAGAAAAACTTCAGCAGATAGCTGATAGCGAGATCCTACTCATTAAAGAACAGCAGGAACTCGAAAAAAAGCAGGTTGAACTTTTCGGCATCAGGCTTCCTACCGAACAAATGCGGCAGGAGATCGATAATGCTTCCAGCTACTGGCTTTCACCACCAGCTATACAGAACCTCGTAAACCAGTATTTACAAAAGGTGTGCGGTCAGGAAGAACAGGATTTTATTTTGGGTAAAAAATCCCTGAAGACTCTGAGACTTGCTGAAAAATATCGAAACCTGTTACTGCACGATTTCCAGGCACTTCCCAGACAAAGTTCAACTCCGTACCGTGAATGGGAGAACTGGTTAAAGAATGGTGATCCTCATCTGCCCGTTACATTTGACGCTGAAGGTGCTGGCGAACATCCCGAGGCAGCGTTCATAATGCCGCTTCACCCATTGGTGCAGCAGGCAGCTCAGGGTTATGAAAACGGAAAGCGCATGATGACGGCAATTACGGTCACTGACAATTCCATTGCAGAGGGCACATACCCATTTGCTATTTACGAATGGCACTTCCATGGTGTTCGGGAGGATATTGTACTGCGTCCTCTCAGTGAATGTGAGGAACTTAATTCTCAACTGATCAGGCTCATAGAACATGGTCAGCCTGCGTCTCTCAGCGAGGATGAATTCTCAGGTGCCAAGGTTTTTGACAACTTGGATGCACATCACTACAAACTCTGGGCAGAGGCTCGGGAAGCACATCTGGACCGAACTCAACAGATGGCTAACTACAGGCGAGAAAGCCTCTCAACTAGCCACAGAGCTCGTATGGAATTGCTTGGTGAGCAATTAGCCAAAGCTACAGACGAAAAGATCCAACGTATGCGTCAATCACAGATTTTAAGTGCTGAAGCGGATTATGCACGCAGGGTTCAGGAATTGGATATAGCTATAGAAAAGGCAGATCTGACGGCACAGGTTGTGGCGTTTGGGATATTGCAAGTGAAAGGAGCTTAAATATGGGTAGTGAATATAAAGAAGTTGAATCGGAATGGTTATGGTTACATGAAAAGCGCCTGCGTTTTGTCGAAGCGAGCAAAGAAAACAATTTTGAAAAAGGAATTCGTAACCTTCTTTCAGATTTGTATCCTGACAGAGCCCACTTTATTTATGAACTGCTTCAAAATGCAGAAGATGCAAAGGCTACAGAAGTAACTTTCAAGCTTACTCCGGAAGATCTTACCCTAATACACAATGGAAAATGCATCTTTGATGAAAAAGATGTCGAAGGGATAACGGGTATTGGAACAAACGTCCAGAAGAGGGATGATGTAAATGCTATTGGGAAATTCGGGGTAGGTTTCAAGGCTGTTTTTGCATATACAGAAAGTCCACGTATATACTCTCAAGATTATTCTTTTGAAATAAAAGACCTATTTTGTCCCTTCCCAATAGAAACGATTGATATTTGTGATTCCGACACACAGTTTGTATTTCCATTTAACAATCCTAGTAAAAAACCAGAAGACTGCTTCAGTGAAATTGCAAAAGGTCTTGATGGTCTTGATGACATAACGCTCCTGTTTCTGAATAACATAGATACAATCATCTGGGATATAGAAGGTCAAGGGCATAAACATATTACCCGAGTGGTCACAGAACAGGACAACATAATTGAAATAAAAAAGCAAGAATCTAATTCGCAAAATCCTCCTATCTCTTCATTCTGGCTTCGCTTTCAAAGGAAGACTGAGTTGTCTGACAAATTGAAGATAGGTGTTGCTTTTAAGCTCAAAGCTCTGAGTGAAGGAAAAGAGACTGATGAAAATGATCAGAACCTTGACACCCAGATGAAAATAGATAGTATAGAAGGAAAATTGTTCATCTTCTTCCCTGCTGAGAAGGAAACAACAAAATTGAAATTTCATATTAATGGGCCCTATGCTTCGACAATTGATAGAGCAAGTATCCCATATTATCAAAATGAAAATAAACATCTATTAAAAGAGACGGCGACTTTGCTTGCCGAATCCCTTCCTGCCATTCGAGATTCGGGGTATCTAACCAGAGATTTCTTAGAAATATTGCCGAACAATCTAGACGATTATTTGGGTGAGTTTTACCAACCGTTCATTGATCAAATATCCTCCGCTATGAAGGAACGGCCCTTAATGCCAACTGCAAATGGCACACATGTGCTTGCAGGCGATTTGTTGAGAGGTGATCTTAAGGTTCGTAGCCTAATTAGTGATGATGATCTTCGATTCTTCACGGAAAAAAATGGTATCTATTGGGCACCAGGAGGTAGAACGAACGGCAGGTTGGATCGGTTCTTAAAGATGCTTGAGATTCAGTCTTGGGATGAAACAAAACTTGTGGAGGCCCTCAATGCAAAATTCGGGATCAAAGAACATGCTGACTATGATGAAGATGAGGATGTTGGACAAAGTCAATCAGATGCTTTTTGGCTTTCGAATAAGACTGATGAATGGATGCAGCATCTCTATGCTTTTCTATCTAATGTACAAACGGATCATTATTGTGCAACCAAAATAAGTCTATGTCACATTTTAAGGACTGAGGATGGAAAGCATTTGCGAGGCGATGAAGGGGTTTTCTTACCTACAGAAGAGTCCGCATTGGATGTTGGGGAAGTATCTTTTGTAAAATCTACAATTGTATCCAAAGGTGACAAGAGCCTTATTGAGAAGGTACGGACTTTTTTGGAAAAGGCTGGCGTTAAAGAAATTGGTGAGGAACAAAAGCTAAAGCACCTACTTACAGTGTGGTATTCTTCCTCTGGCAGCAATCTAAAAAGGAAAATGCACATTATTCACATGAAAAGGTTTATTGAATGGTTTAGGAAAACTGATGATATTACAATATTTCAAGGGTATTCAATATTTATGGATGCCATAAATGGAGAATTCCAAGAACCACTTGAATTTTATATTGACAAACCATTCAAAGAAACTGGAGTAGCCTGTATATTTGAGCATGATAACTCCCCATTTAAAAAGAAATATCCTATATCAAGGACCTATCTAAAAATTAAACATTTTTCTGATTTTGCACTGGCATTGGGAGTCTTTGCAGGTTTAACAATTGAAAAAAAGGGGACAATAGATAATCCTGATCGTTCAGTACTTTGGGCTGAAAATGGGCGCTGTACAAATACCTGTATAGATGAGGACTATCGAATTAACAGTCTAGAAAAACTTTGTCAAATGAATGACAAAGATATATCGTGTTTAATATGGCGTACTGTATTTAATGCAAAATACGAGCAATTGTGGGCATGTTTTAGACCAAACCAGCAATATGAAACAAGAAATGCACCATCTCAATTTGTTCATGTTTTGCGAATCTTAAAATGGATCCCTAACCGGAACGGAGAATTCTGTAAACCTGCTGAAATGACCAAGGATCAGTTGTTGGATGGTTTCATTTATACAGGGAAAACTGATTGGCTTATTGCCCTCGATTTTGCAAAAAACGCGAAAGAAGCCAAATCTGAATCTCAAGAAGTTCAGATGCATGCAGAAGCACTTGGAATTAAGAATATTGAATCAATTGAGATGATGAGAAAAATCGAAAACAATCCCGATCTTTTTTCTGAGGTACAAAATTTTGTCAAATCACGAAATATTTCCGAGTCTCTACCTACTGGAAATCTTCCCGATCTGGAACGTTACATACAAAAATTAAAGGAAAAAGTAAAAAATTCTCCTAAAAAAGAATATGAAGTAAAACCAGTAAGCCAACGAGTTTCAAATGGAAAAGTGGACTCCAAGACTTGGCTAAATGAAGAATATAAAAATGAAGAAGGGAAGGTAATTTGTCAGATTTGCAAAAAAGTAATGCCTTTCAAGACCCGAAAAGGTGAATATTACTTTGAAGCTGTTGAGAGTTTCGACGATTTTGATCGGGAAATTGAAGAAATCCATTTGGCTTTGTGTCCTGTCTGCGCAGCAAAGTACAAAGAATTCGTCAAGCTGAAAGACAAGAACGAAAGAAGCGAATTGGAAAGGAATGAAATGAATAACTTCAAATTCGCTATTATGGATAGTGATTCTGATACTATACCAATAAGGCTCGATGAATCTGAAACGGTGTATTTCACTAAGAAGCATATTACCGCAATAAGGACTCTTTTACAGGAACAGAATGATTGAAAAATCAGTTGAATAGGGGATAAATAATGCATCTAACGATGAGAGTAGCTTGGCACGATAATGGGTGGAACGGTACAGTATGCAACGCTCCCTCGAGCAATTCATACTGCATTGCGCTCGATCGCATACGTGAGGAGAGGGATGACGTTGAAGGTGACCGACTTGCCAAACAACCTTGGAACGAGTTGAAACCGGATCAAATGCCCCCATGCATCGCTGAATCAGGCGGATTTATGTCACCACAAAAGTGGACAAGAGTCATTAGCCATCCATATCAGAATAACAAAAATACTATATCCACTCACGGACACCTTCAGCCAACGCCTGTAACAATTCCCCCTTTCTCTACGTTCGCAGTTCCCTTCTGGTGGATGCTCAAAGGGAATCAAAACAAAATTGATGAGTCGTTACCCATACAACTTCCGCTAGAGGAGAATGCACCTTTCAGGTCGGCATGGGTCTTCGGACGAGAACGTCAGGAAGCGTTGTCCGAACTTTTTTTCCAGAAGGTACAAGATAGCAGTTCTCTTATTTTTTTTTATTGTAAGGAAGGTACCCCTCTTGGTGACAGGTTTCCAAGGCTTGTTGTTGGTGTAGGAAATGTCGTCAAGGTAGGGCCACTCCTTCATTACAATAGCAGCAAGTCTTCGACCTATCCGTTGTGGGACAGAGTTATTCAACACTCCATCCGCCCTGAGGGATATGAAGGTTTTCTTCTACCTTATCATGAGTATCTTGAGCCCACAGGAGACTCTGAAGAAGATTCGCGTCGGCTGTCGTTGCTGGAAGAGATTGCGGTGGAAGTTCCGCCGGATTATATGAACTCATTTTCATATGTATCTCAATTGGCAGGCCATGATGTTGTCTTGTCAACTCTCATTCGCTGCCTGAAGGCTGTTAGGAAGATCCGGGAACATGGAATTGTGAGTGGCCCCTGGGAACAACGTGAGGAGTGGCTCAATCAACAAATCGCTGCTGAATGGAAAAATCGTGGCGCTTTTCCCGGCCTGGGTCCAGCTCTCGAAGCACTTGGTATGCGTCTGGGGACAGCTCTCACACACGAGCTTACTTCAAACGATTACATTAAACCAGATGAGAACCCGTGGCATGCAGTGGATACAATTCTACGCGGAAAAACAAAACCACCTCACACAGCGTATGAAGCTGATTTAAAGGCAATACGCAATACCTGGGAGGGACTTTCCGATGAACGTCGTCAACTCCTCGAATTATTGTCTCGTTTTGAACTTACACCTTCTCAGGCCAAACGCTGGTTCGATCGAAATATGCGATTCAGTACCACTGGTGTACAAATTGACGATTTAGAAATCATTGAAAATCTTTACAGGATGTCTGAAGAGGATGTAGGTTTTGAGGACGATCCAGCCATTAGTGTTGGAACCATTGACAGGGGTCTTCTTCCAGACGTCACGATCAGCGTAAGTCACCCTATTTCTTCACCATCAGCAGTAGATTCAAAACTGGATGCTAGGCGAGTCCGGGCTGCCTTTGTGTCCGTGCTTCGTACAGTCGCAGACACAGGTGATTCCCTTCTTAGTGCCTCGGAGGCGATTGAACGGCTTCAAAATTTAGATCTCGCACATTCATGCACTCCAAGCACCGACTGGCTTGAGGCAAATACCAGCAATCTAGCTGGAATTATTGAGTTACTTAGATTACCTGTTAACCCCAAGTCTAAAAAGACAGTTCTGGCACTTCAATTGACCGAACTTAAAAAGCGCGAAGAGCTGCTACAAAAGATACTTCGTGCCCGAGCAGGACGCCCCCTCGTACCCTTAGAAGCTGACTGGAAGTCTCTTCTTGTAAATGCAATTTGCGATAGTGGAGGAACTTACGAAGAGAAGAATTCTCGCCATGTCTCGGCTCTCAAAGAACAAGCCGAAGCTTTGGAGAAGATCACGACCAGAAAGCTCTCCGTATTGGTCGGACGTGCTGGGACGGGTAAAACCTCGGTTCTCGGTGCGCTGCTTCGATGCGAGACACTTGTAGCCGGCGGAATCTTGCTACTTGCGCCGACTGGTAAAGCCAGAGTAAAACTTGGAAAAGCAACCGGATCAGAAGCAGCAACTGTAGCTCAGTTTCTCAATGGTCTTGGACGCTATGATATTTTAAGACAGCGTCCTTTATTTACTGGAGAAAAACACCGAAAAGAAAAAACCATTGTAATTGACGAATGTTCAATGCTAACAATGGACGATCTCGCAGCTGTTCTGGAAGCACTTGATCTCGCTCATGTGCAGCGTATAATCCTTGTTGGAGATCCAAATCAACTGCCACCGATTGGCGTAGGTCGGCCTTTTGCGGACTTTGTTGCAAGCCTTGAAGACTCGGCAGAATCCACTGATGATGTTACCAGTAATTTGGCTGGAGCACTTGGTCGTCTAACGGTAGAAGTACGAGCAACCGTAGGTGCTCCATCTGACACACTGCGTTTAGCTTCATGGCTCACACGTGATCCACAGCCAGTGGATGCAGACCGTGTGCTCAGCGATTTGGAACGCGGCACATCTTTCAACGATCTTGAGGTAGTGTTCTGGAAAACACCTGACGAATTACACGAACGTTTGCTGGAACAGTTTCAGAAAAATCTGGGACTTAAAGATATGGATGACATAGAGGGATTCGATCGTGCGCTAGGATTCTCGGAAGAAGGGATGGTACCATTCGATGCCCCGGAGGGTGCAGAGAATTTCCAGATACTATCTCCCGTTCGGATGCATCCCTATGGTGTTTATGACCTGAATCGTTGGATACAACGACAGTTCCGTGCCGCAAAACTCCAGAAAGCCCGACATCCATGGGGCCTTTCATTGGGAGATGAGAAGATCGTTGACCATGATAAGGTAATTCAAAATCGCAACCAACGACGAAATGCATTCGATGGTAAATCTCAAATAAAAATCGATCTTGCTAACGGGGAGATTGGAACAGTTGCATACAGTAGAAATAAACATATGAATGTCGTTTTTGCCGGTCGCCCCGGATACACAGTGGGATATCAAAAAAAAGATTTTCCATCTGGTTCAGGCCCTCTTGAACTTGCCTATGCGTTGACGGTTCATAAGGCTCAGGGAAGCGAGTTTCGTCGCGTCTTTGTGATACTACCTCAAAACTGCCGTATCCTTTCGCGTGAGTTACTATACACTGCTTTAACAAGATCACGGGATCATCTGGTTCTACTGGTTGAAGGTGATACAGCGTCATCCCTTTATGAGTTTACGAAACCGGAAAGTTCTGAAACCGCACGGCGAAACACAAACCTATTCTGTGCAGCAATTCGTGAACACCTGGATACTGTACCCTACGCTGAACATCTAATCCATAAGTGTGATAAGGGTCACATGGTTCGAAGCAAATCTGAACTTGTTATTGCTAATAAACTCTGGCAGATGGGCATCGATTATGAATACGAACGTCCTGTTGAAGGCGAGACAGTTCTCGGTAAGTTACGCCCTGACTTCTCATTTGTCGACCCTGCAGGTGATCTAATTCTATGGGAACATCTTGGAATGCTTTTCCGGGATGATTATAGAAAGTCATGGGAATGGAAGAAAGACTGGTACGCTAAAAACGGGTTTATTGAAGGTGAAAATCTCTTTACCACTCAAGATGACTACAAGGGTGGCCTTGATTCCACAAAGGTAACAAGCGTAGCTGAAACCATCAAAGATTTAATTTGATCAGGAGTTACGCGGTTGAATTAAAAAATCAATAGGGCTAGACCTTCATCTGTCCAAGGCTTAGATCCAAAAACAATGCCTTTGTGCTTGTTTTTGTACTTCAAGTTCATAAATCCCAATGAATAAAGTTATGTACCGATTTGCATTGTTTATACAAATAAGATGGTGGAAGTAGAAAATGGATAAGATTGGAAGAAATGATCCTTGTTATTGTGGTAGTGGGAAGAAGTATAAACAATGCTGTTTGAATCTTAAAGCAAGTGGAAGCTACACATTGCCCTCTGGAAAAACGGTTGAAACATATAGAGAAGAAGATGTTGTAAATCAATTAATGCCATCTCCGGCGTTTAAACACTTTTATGAAGCTGAGAGAGGTAATATGGACTATATATATTGGATCAAATCAAATGAAGCTCTTGAATCAACACTTGGATTTCAAAGAGGACAAAAAGGTAAAATGTATTTATTTAAGGGGAAAAATGGAATTGAAAAATTAATTGTACTTGAACAAATTTGCCCCTCTTTGAATGATGTATTTCTGGTTGCACATGAAATGTGTCATATTTCAATTCTAAACAAGGGGTTCCCTGGGATATCCCCCTGCTTATCAAAAGATCTCGAAAATGATGAGAGAAATGCAAGGATTCGCTTAGCTTCATCTATGACAACCATGATTCATGATCCATTGTGTAATTCACTTCTAGAAAGCTATGGTTTATCATATGGGACTTTGTACCAGGATTACGTTACATCTGTGCTTAATAACTGGAAAAATGTCGAAGAACCTGCTCCAAAAACCTATTCTGGACACACTATGGTTTTCGAATATGTTCTTGCAAACCTTCCCTCTTTTATGACAGTGGCTGATAATACCAGTTTAGAAAAATATAACAAATTCTTTGAAAACAAATTTCCTCGTATAGCTGAGGAAGGTAAATTTGTTCTTGATTTGATCAATATTTGGGGATATGATACCCCGAAAAAGTTATCTTCATTATATCTAGACATAATTAATTCAATGGAACTCAACGTGGTATGTAAATTAGAAAAGCCTTGCTAAGGACATGTTATGAAGTATATTATTAACATGCAATTATTTTGGAATTAAATTGACGAGCAGTTGATGTGTTCAAGTTCGGTACATTTAGGAGATTTATTTCATTTAAAGAAAAGATATTGTGGATCAGTTCCAAAAGATTCTATACTTCTGAACTTTAAACTCTACTTATGGATAAAAATATGAGTAAAAAGGTCTAAAATCTGTCCCACAAAATCCTGGACGAGATTCTAAGGACCTGTCCATGCAGATGATTTATGCAACGATTTGAACTTTTTTTGAAAATTCTTCTTTTGTGCAAGGATTGGTCGTCCAGTGCTTCATGGTTGATGTTTCCACGGTCAAATATCCAATGTGTCTTTTGCTTGTGTTTTTAGCCCCCGGGTATAGGTTGATTCCGGCCGCAGCAAAAAATGGAAAAAAGGAGCTAAACTCGTATTTCGACCCCACCCTTCAATAAAACATAATTTCTTTTTTAAATAAGTATTTTGAGCTCCCCTTCATAACAATTTATTAAATAAGAAACGATTTTTATAAAACGTGATTGATATATATTCACATGATGAATAAATCACTTCCACTTCTTAATAAAATACAAGCGATATCTTCTATGGAAGTGGACTACAACTGTAATAACATTTCAAAACACTTGAATGCAAATGAATTTCCACAGACAAAAACGACCCCATTTACAGTTATGGCCTCCAAAAATTATTTGGATAAAATGAATTTTGAATCCATTATCAATGACAATATTCGATGGGATCAAGATCAGTGGAGAATTTCTCCAGGAACACTTGCATTGAGTATAGTGTTAACTCCTTTTTTTCGAACAGATAAACGATATCCTTTGTGCAGTGTCGAAGAAATTGTTGAATTCATGGATTCTAAACTCGTTTTTGGTAAGGAATATCCCAATTTTTACTTCAATGATGATTGTTTAGGCTTGCTGTTGGATCGAATTCACGAAGCAGGGTGTTCTAGCCTTTTCAGCATGATTGTATTGCAAACTTTTGTAAAATTCAAAATTCCTTTTGATAATGTATTTCATGCGGATACTACTTCCCACGTTTGCTATGGGGATTATAAGGCATGTGAACAGGAAAATTATGAAGGCCTGAAAGTCACTTACGGCCATAGCAAAGCTCATCGTTCTGATAAAAAACAAATAATGAGTGGTATGATCACAGATTCTTCAGGATTTCCTCTTTATACAGAAGCACTTGATGGAAATACTGCTGACATTGTTTGGATCCCAAATGCAATACGCAATTTTAGAAAATTCTTTGGTAAAATGTGTGATGAATCAATATTCATAGCAGATTGTAAGCTGATCAGTAAAAACAATTTTAAAATTCTTTATGATAAAACAAATCCAATCACTTTTATTTCCAGGTGTCCAGAAAAATTCAGTGCAAGACTTGCAGAAAAGACAATAAATGAAGCTTATTCTCAGAATAAATGGAAATACATAGGGGCCTGCTGTGAAGATGAAGAATCAAAAAGAGCAATGGAGTATGAAGCACAGAGTTTTAATAAAATTGCTCATGAAAAAGAGTGTCGTGTGATTGTTTATAGGGACATCGGTGACAATGAAAAGATAGTTTATGAGATTAAAAAACAAAGGGAAATAATTGAAGCAGATATAAAGAAGAATTTTAAAGACCCTTATTCCTGTGAACCAGATGCACAGAAAGAAATTGATGAGTTCATTAAAAAATATAAAAACTCATTATTCAATATCAAATTCGAAATCCAGGAAGAAACAATTATAAAAAGACCAAGGGGAAGGCCATCAAAGAGTCAAGAAATATTTGAAATCATCAGTAAATTCCATGTAAAACTCAAAAGCCTTGAACAAAACAAAGAAAAAGTGGAAAAACGCAAGCGATCATTGGAAACGGTAGTACTGATTACAAATGTTCTACCCAAAACAAAAAATGATAAAAAAATCTTTCAGTTATATAAAGGTCAATATGTCGTTGAGACTAATTTTGAAGAATTGAAAAAACCTTCTATGTTTTACAGTATATTTCTGAAAAAACCAGAGCGTATTGAAGCATTGCTGATGCTGCTGCATGTTTCCTTGTTAGTAAGGGTACTTATGAGGATTATTGCAAGAAATAATTTGAAAACCGAAAAAGACCCTCTTCGTATCGATTTTGGCAGGAATATCCTGAAAAATCCTACCGCTGAAAAATTATTGAGGTTACTTTCCTTTCATAATGTTATCACTATGGGTGGGAAACATATAGTTTTTGCAAAAAACGGTAAAGTCGATCACTTGCAAAAGTTGCTACGGCTATTGGGATTGAATCTTGAACCTGGATGATCTTATTAAATCAAAAGGGATAAAAGGTTAAACCTAAGTAAACTTGTAGCGGTAGCTATACGTTTTTTGCTGACAATTTGGTTAATGAAGGACGAAAATATAACTATTTTGATAAGTTGAACTACTGGATTAACCAGAAAGTATGGTTATTGGATCAATATTAAGTGGAAAAATCAAGGGTGGGTCGAAATGTAAGCTAAAGGCTCCATTCTGATCATTTAATATAATCTCAACCGAATACAAATAGACCACCCGATTTTTGGAAACTAAAAAAGAAACTCATTTCTAAAATCATGTGATAGATTTAAAATAAAAATCACTTGATTTGGAATAAAGCCATAACATTTGGATGAAATAAAGATTGTTAAAAGTGGGATTGAAACTTTTGAGGACTCAAAATGGAATTATCAATGGTTATTATAGGATTATTAACCAATTGCGAGTTTCTAAATAACAAGCAAATAAATTGGGACGCTTTGAGTACAATAAGCACTACTTTCCTTACAATTGTACTAATCGGTATCACTTATTGGTATGCAACTCAAACTAAAAAACAAACCGAGATCCTGAAAACCGAAAGTGAAAAACAAACTAATATCCTGAAAATTGACAGATGTACTAAAGAAATGGATTTACTCGTTGCTCCATTATATTCAAAAATTGGAAAAACAGACATCTTCCAAAAAGGAGACCCTGGTCATCAAAACAGTAGTATGCAGACTCATAAAGACTATTTCAAATTTTGGCATGAAATTAAAAATAATCAATATCTCGGTTCAAGTGATTTGAGATCAGCTTTAAAAAATTATATTAATAACAAATCTGAGAAAATGAACGATAAAAAAGACCCTGATTATAGTGAAGCTGAAAAAGAATTATTTAAAGCAATAGAAAGGAGATACAGTGAGCTAGATAAAATATTATCAAATAAATAACTTTGAATTTCCTCATTTTTAAGTGCGTTTCCTCTCAAATACCATAAAACGATAATGTTTTTTCAAATATCTGCATAAAATATTTATAATAGTAATAATATTAATAAATGATTGATATGAATAAATACTTTGATAACTTTACTAATGATGCTACGAACTTCGGTAATATAATTAATGATGATGCTACGAACTTTGGTAATATAATTAATGAATATGGTATACCAATATTTTTTCTAGCTATAATATTTGTAATCGCCTGGATTTTTTATCAAAGGCACAAATCCTAAATTATTTTTACAAATGATTATATTCTGCTGCAAAAATAAAACAATAGATTACGGGTCGTGTCCGTGAGTCATTTATCATGCTGGAAAAAAAAACATTCAGCTTGTTTGGGCGTATTTATCGAAAGTCCTTCTATAACCAATTTTCAATGACTTACACCCACGACTGGTTATGGTCTTGTCCGTAAGCCATTTATCATGCAGGAGAAAAAATACACATTCAACTTGTTTAGACGCATTTATCGGAAGTCCTTCTATAACCAATTTTAAATGACCTACCCCCACGACCCGATTCCTTAACCCTCTTTTTCATCCGGTAATATGTTCTTTCAGAAATTCCATACATTTTACAGGCTTCTTTTTTATTCCTCCCTTTTTTGACTGCAAGATCAAGATTTTACATGGTCTATATTTTGGCTTGAAGGTCGAAGCTAATTCCTGGATTCGGAGCGGAATAGCAGAAACAAAACCTGAATTTAATGACATCCGCATAACCCGCCTTCTCGAACTCGTTGAAAAAGAAATACCGAGCCCTGATGCGTACTACTCGGACTGGCTGACCTTCGCCATGAAATGGGCCGAACGGGGAGCTCTCATTCATACGGGCTGTCAGGACCGTGAAAGGGAACGTTTCCGAGAGTTTGGCATTGGCATCAACCAGACCTTCAACAGCTGGCTGAGTGAGCACTATGCAGGCCTGATAAACCTTCCTCCCACGAACCCGCCCATGCTTCACCATGTCTCACGGAAACTGGCAAGGGTACTGGAAGATGCGAAAAATGCCCGGATAGCTCTGGTGGTGGTGGACGGCCTCTCCCTTGACCAGTGGGTCACAATCCGCCAGGTCCTTCGGGAACAGGACAACAGCCTTCTAATCAGGGATGGCGCAACCTTTGCGTGGATTCCCACCCTCACCTCAGTCTCAAGACAGTCTATTTTCGCCGGGAAGCCTCCCCTCTACTTCCCCTCCTCGATCAACACAACGAACAGGGAAGGTGCCCTCTGGACTCAGTTCTGGAAAGACGCAGGTCTGTTAAATTCGGATATCGCTTACCTGAGAGGATTGAAAAGCGGCAACCCTGCCGAGATCCTCGAAGCCAGCCTGAACCCGGACCAGACAAAAGTGATCGGCCTGGTCGTGGATATGGTGGACAAAATTATGCACGGGATGCAGCAGGGTGCGGCCGGGATGCACACCCAGCTCAAACAGTGGGTCCAGAGTGGATTCCTCAGCACCCTTCTCGGCTACCTGCTGGACCATGATTATCAGGTCTGGCTGACATCAGACCACGGCAATATCGAGTGCTATGGAAAAGGTCGCCCTTCGGAAGGCGCTATTGCAGAAACTCGCGGAGAAAGGGTCCGGACCTATCCGACCCCTGAACTCCGGGCCTCGGTTGCCAGTTCATTTTTATTTGCCCGTGAATGGGAGCCGGTTGGCCTGCCACCTGACTACTTCCCCCTTGTGATCGAGGGAAGCGAAGCCTTCATCATGGAAGGCGAGATGATTGTTGGCCATGGCGGGATCTCCATCGAAGAGGTCATCGTTCCACTGGTGAAAATTGAGAGGAGAACTCGGTGATGGGTAAAAGGCATGAAAAAATCGGGATAAAGCAGGTAATCCGACCTGAATGGATGGACCACGTACTCAGTATGCTTCTTGCTGGCATGGATCCTGAATCCATCAGAGCCGAGTTAAAAAGCTACCTTGCCGATAAAAAACAGAGTGGTGGCACAGGTGAGCGAGGCGAAAAAACCTATCGCATGGCAATAGCTCCCTTATCAGCCTGGTTTGACCCTGAAGAGGAACTTCTTGATTTTCGCGACCGTGCACTTACAATGGCATCCAAACTCCCACAGAAGCAATGGCTGCCCCTGCACTGGGCCGTTCTATCTGCTGCATATCCCTTCTGGTTTAATGCTGCCACTCAGACCGGCCGCTTGCTGAACCTGCAAGAACAGATTACCCAGCGTCAGATATTCAACCGACTTAAAGAGCAGTACGGGGACCGTGAAACAGTTTCTCGAAACGCACGTTATACAATTCGTTCATTTGTTGCCTGGGGAGTCCTGAAAGACTCGGATTCCAGGGGTTGTTATGAAAAATCCGATACTCTGATGGTTCAGGACAGGGACCTGGCCATTTTGCTCCTGGAAGCAGCGTTACATGCTAATCCCGAAGGGAAAGGAAGTCTGGAGCTGCTGGTTAACGCTCCGGCCTTCTTCCCTTTCCAGCTCCCCACATTGACAGGGGACATCGTTGCCAGGAGAGTACCAATTATTGATGTTGTTCGTCATGGGTTGGATGATGAGCTTCTGAAATTGGGAGAAAGGAAACCACGCCTTTGACTTTTATATGAATGGGTATCGTGTCAGTACTCTCCAGGATTGACACTTTTCCCACTTAATTATTAATTTTTTTATAGTAAATATTCTAAACAAGCTGAATGTGTCTGTTTTTTGACCATGATCAATAGCTTACGGACACGACTCAACACTAGGGTTTAGTCTCAAGTGTAGCAATAATAGGCTTCCTCTTTAAATGTTCCTTCTATGAAGGATTTAATAAAGGAGTATCTTAGGACCCGCAACGAAATAACCTATGCAATTTACCATTTATTGTAGCTTCGATTGACGCCCTTGACCCTGAAAATTAATAAGTTCAATTGGAAATATGCAGAGGTTGTTCTATGACGAGTCCTAAGTGCCTGGGTACTCCCTCAAACTCCATGAACGTAAAAATTATAAATCAATAAACTGATAAATCAATAAACTGATAAATCAATAAACTGATAAATCAATAAACTGATAAATCAATAAACTGATAAATTGATTTATTCGTTAGACAGCGGCGTGATATTCCGGCGTAATTGTGCGATATTTTTGATATCGTCAGCCTTCGCATTCCAGCCCGCATCAATAAGCCATCGAATTGCATCGGATTTATTATCAGTTCCAAGCATTTCCATGGTATATTTAACACGATCTTGTTGGTTAGGATCAAGGTGGACGGAGAAGATTTTGGTATCACTTTTCGATACACCAATACCTTTCTCATCGGCAGCTGAAAACAAGGAATGGATATTCTTGGGGCTTTCAGATGGTTGAGTAAATTGAGATCTGTTACTACCGACACCGCCTCGTTTATTATCTGTACACATATTATCCCCACAATTTTATGATTTCATCCGCAAGATTCTCATAAGCTATTGCTCCTGCTGATTCCGGAGCATAGCTAAAAATAGCCTGGTTGTGTGATGGGGATTCGATCAGCTTAGTATTCGTAGGAATGATAGTCTGCAACACGCGATCTTTGAACACAGATATTGCAATATCCTTCACATCCTTGGAGACATTGGTTCTGCGGTCAAACCTGGTCAACAAAATAGCATTAATGTCTAACAGTGGGTTGACGTATGCTCGCACATCTTTGATGAGCTCTTGTAACATGTCAACACCATCTAGCGCATAGACCTCGCATACCGGGACCAGAAGTTTTTGCGTAACACCTAGTGCATTTGTAGGCAAAAACCCGATCGATGGTGGTGTATCTATGACAACGAAGTCGTACATAGATAGATCAGACCGCTCAAATGCAGCTTGTAACATTCGTTCCCGGTTAATTTTATTTGACATTTCTGATTCAATACCGAATAGGTACATGTTGGTTGGAGCAATATCTAAATTTGGAACTACTGATGCATATGTAACATCACTGAGCCGATGTCCATAAAACAAATCCTTGACCATTCGTGAAGGGGAATAGTCTGCTGGAAGAAGTGCTCGGGTAGTATTACCCTGTGGGTCCAGATCTACAACTAAAACGTTTTTACCTTTTAGTGCAAGTCCAGCTCCGAGGTTTACAGCCGTAGTAGACTTTCCTACTCCGCCTTTTACATTCGCAATGCAGATGGTACATGTCATGTTACTCATGCAATTTATTAATGTATTGGTTTATTAATTTATCGATTTATTAATTTATCGATTTATCGATTTATCGATTTATCAGGTCAAAGACACACACCATTATTGGGTAGTGTCCTTTAGTCGTAGATTAAATCTAATAAAACAAGCACATTCCCCGTGTTTAGGAAAAATGCACAGAGATTCTTATGCTTATGGTTGTCAGTAACTCACGGACACGACCAAAACATGCAAGTTGGCTCAATGCCACGGAAATTGAGATAAATGTGATGGATATCAAATGTACTGACAGACGAATAGGTGACATGGAGACTTTAACTTACGAAGTAGATGCATGGAATAAGAGAAGGAATGACCAGAAAAAAAAGATCAACTGGGAGTTTACAAAGGAAATTGCTGATGAGAAATTGTCCAAATATTATGTTTTATAATTAAGTTGTCATGACACTAGTGTCGCGTCAACAACCAAATGTTGAATAATTACGAACTACTGTAATTGATTTTATACGACATTATACGCATGACATGACACTAGTGTCCTTCGGTTCAGGGTTTAGCCCTTCCTTCTCCTGTGGTCCTTTAGTCTGGAGGTTCAGTTTTTATCCCTTGCTTGCAGCTTGTTTCCCTTTCTTCCCCTGTGATCCTTACAGGCTTCCTGGAAGGACTTTGCAGCTTCTTCCCCCTCTTTTCCTGTGGTCATGGTGTCCTCGTCGGCACATACTGAAAAAACGACTCATGTTTGTATGCAAACCTTGTCTTATTAAAATTATAACCGTGCCCTGCCCGGCGGTCCCATTGAAAAAAGATAATGTAGTATGCCAATGTAACATTTCATTTTGGATTGGTGTGCCAATGAAAACAATGTATTGATTTGCACTGATTTTCAATATTTCTCTTTTTTTTGTATTTTTGTTAGATACATATATATTCTATTAATTTCATAACTTACAACACGGCTTTATCATAATAATAAGTAAGACTTTATCATTTAGTCCTTTTTCCCCCAAAAAATGTACTTTTCCGCAACACTCATTCGGAATGTTACATTGGCATACTACATTAGCATGGACAATTTTGGCAGTTTTCCCCTCTAAAATCCCTATTTTACATTGGCATTTTACATTTGTATTCTCATTTTTACATTGGTATTCTCATTTTTACATTGGTATTTTACATTTGTATTCTCATTTTTACATTTGTATTCTCATTTTTACATTGGCATTTTACATTTGTATTCTCATTTTTACATTGGTATTTTACATTTGTATTCTCATTTTTACATTTGTATTCTCATTTTTACATTTGTATTCTCATTTTTACATTTGTATTTTACATTTGTATTCTCATTTTTACATTGGCATTTTACATTTGTATTCTCATTTTTACATTTGTATTCTCATTTTTACATTGGTATTTTACATTTGTATTCTCATTTTTACATTGGCATTTTACATTTGTATTCTCATTTTTACATTTGTATTTTACATTTGTATTCTCATTTTTACATTGGCATTTTACATTTGTATTCTCATTTTTACATTGGTATTTTACATTTGTATTCTCATTTTTACATTGGTATTTTACATTTGTATTCTCATTTTTACATTGGCATTTTACATTTGTATTCTCATTTTTACATTTGTATTTTACATTTGTATTCTCATTTTTACATTGGCATTTCCCCTCTGATCCTTCTCCCGTCGGCCTGCCCTTGAAGCCCATGTATTCAGGGCGTTTCCGGAATTCTTCCTCTGACTGCCTGGCTTTGGTGGGGGATACTGGGCCTTCCTTTTTCTCTGGAATTCTCAAGGAAAAAACGGCCTGCCCTCCCCACCTGGAAGACCTTGGGCCCCGTGTTGCTCCAGTTGGAACAGTGATCTACATATACCGTTTCCGACGCAGTCCCTCCGCAGCATTGCGATTTATGCCGTGTTGGAAACAATACAGAATATTTCAAACTAATCTCTTTTTTATTTTTGCACAATGTTTATATATACATCATGCATAGTGATATGTATATTAGTATGCCAATGTATAAATTAAAAAAAAAAGGTAAAGGGTGCTCTCCAAAGCAGCCCTTTACTGATTGAGTGGTAACATGAAATATAACAACTTTAAATATATATGTTTTGATATTCGGGGGGCCTTCGATGATTAAGGACGGCCCCGAGATTGATCAGATCCTCTCAACGAACAGGATATTCAAAAACAGGGGGGCATTAGAACAGGGATTTGTTCTAAAATCCATTGATGAAATCCAGTTTAGGGGTGAACTGAAAACACATATTGCACACAAGTTAAAGCCTGCTGTAACGGGGAACGTGCCTGACCATCAATTTATTTTTGGGAAACCCGGAATAGGAAAAACCCTAGTAACTAAATTGATGTGTAATCGTGTTATAAATCACGCCTTAAATAATGGTAAAAAATGCATGTGCGTGTATTTATTCTGCAGAGCTGTCAGAACTCCTGTTGCAATATATCAAGCGATCACAATGCAAATTTGTGAAAAGATGGGAGTCTTGTATAAGAGCAAGGGACGGCTATCTGATAATTATCGTTATTTTTGCAATACTGTGGATAGTTATGACGGGACAATCATTATTATCTTAGACGAAGCGGACAAAATGAGTTTTCCCGATATTATTAATGATATTTCTCGGATCAAGGAATGTGGGAATTCCTCAAAAAATGTGTGCCTGATTTGTATCACCAATGATTTTTCATTTTATGAACGATTGGAGCCGTCTACCCAGAGCTCTATTTTCAAAAACACCCTGAAAGTAAGGCCCTATACGTATCCTGAATTGAGGGCAATTTTAGAGTCCCGTGCAAAAATGGCTTTTTTTGATGGAGTAATGACCTCCCCCGCATTGGACCTCTGCGCCGCAAAAACGGCAGGAGAATATGGAGATGCCAGACGAGGAATCTCCTTAATGAAATGTGCCGCAGTGCTGGTGGATGAAGAAGGAGCAAAAACAATAAACTATGAGGATATAGATAGGGCGAGCGAATGTGCAGAGGAGGATATTTTGAGGGAAGAAATCACGTATTTCCCCAAGCATGAAAAATTAGTCCTTTTGGCTGCAGCGTTTGCCGATAGCCAGCCGTATATTAAGAATGAAAGTCAAATAGTTCATTCCTTATATACAGGGATGTGCTCAATAATCGGAATGGAGCCCCAGAAAACCCGTAAAATCAATTTATATATCAAGGAACTGGATACCCTTGGCATATTTAATGTATCCAGAGTCTCAAAGGGTAGGGGCAAGGGGACCGTTAATGCATTTGAGTTTAATTATCCATCCCACCTTATCATAAATGCATTGTTGGAACTGGATTCGTTTGAATGTCTTAAAGATTCGGAGTTCCAACACGGAATGAATAAATGTATATTATCAATCACTGATCATGTGAGCAAGTCATTGAAAACCTGTTGAAAACGGATTTCCGATAAGTTCCACAGCTATGCAACATTTAATCCCCAGAGAATCCACCATGCTTTTAACATCTTGGAGGTTCCCCGGATCTGGCTTCTGTGGAGAGAAGATGAGGAGAACGAAAAACAAGTTTGACCCTGCCAATCTGGAAATATCTTGAGGCGGGGCCTGATCCCCTCGAAACGCTTTTAAGGGTGGATCAAGGAGAGAGAGTTTGTTTTGTAAAGATGGGCTCCGTTCCTGTAAAATTATACCCCATTGAAACTAAAAAGAAAAAAAAAGAGTGGTTAAAAAAATAGGGAGTCTGTTAGTTCTTTGTCCAAATTTCTCCGTCTGGATCGATTATCGTTTTTCCATCTATTTTTGCTTCGATTGAAGTCCCTGGCAACAACAAGAAAAGTTGGTCCCCGTTTATTTCGTAGTTTCCTCCAAATGATTCACCGTGGGCCTGGTAGATCCAGTATTCTCCACTGGTTTTCAATTCGATATAATCATATGTGTTTTTCCAGTACTTTCCCTCTATTTGATTAGAGGTACATCCAGAAAAAGCTATCATCAACAATAGAATTATTACAATTTTTTTATTCGTATTTCCCCCCCCTCTTTATCATAAACGAACCCCAAATCCGTTTTTGTGGGCAGAGCAACTTGTTCTGCCAGTTCTTTTTTAATATATATTGAAATACTCCCTCTTAAAGGATCTTTATGTATCCGGCAAACTCCCTTGACGAGATTATCTTTTTCAGTCATATATTCAATTTAAATTGAATTTATATATATAACTATGTATCACTATGATTACAGATAATTACATTAATAGATACATATATATACATGTGTAATCATATAATAAATTATGGGGAGAAAAGCATTTCTTATCATAATGGTATTGCTTCTCCTTTCTGCTGTGCCTGCATCTGCAGCAGATGGAGATATCGGATTATCATCATTAATGGGGGATTCGTCACCACTGGGAGCCCTTGATCCAATCAAAGCCCCCGTTGGATTTCTTATAGCCCTTGTGGTAGTGTTTTTTATGTTAACCGCCGTGGCCGGGATATTCATGGGGGGTATCACTTCCAGTATGGGAGGGATGCTAAATAGAGTAGAATTGAAGTCCCATGGAACCGGGGCCATGTTTAATTCGGTCGGAATGGTAGTGCTTGCATCAATAGCAATAATCATTTTGTTCTACTTTGCGAATGCCTATTTATTGTGAGGGGGAAATGTCCTACAAATTTCTTCTTTTTTTTTTATTTTTATTGATGATGCCACACCCAGTAATATCGGAGGGGATTTTCGATGTTCTTGTGTGTGATTACACGGATAAGAGTTTTGACCAGGAAGGGGGAGTGAGTCCAGACAAAACATATCAATATAGTGGAAAAACGGCAGCATATGTGGATATAGTAGGGTTTTCGGAGATGGTGATGATAAATGGGACTCAATACGTCCCGGGGAATCCAAAGGACTATGCCATTATCAAACACCATGAAAAAAAGAATCCATTATTAGATTGGTGGGGTATTGGTTTTGACTGGGTTCGGATGGAATCGATGGCTGTATCTCAAGAAGGAGATACAACAAAGGTAGAAATGGATACTCTTCTGAAATATTTCACGGTAACTTTTAGTACCAATGTGAATGGAGGTAAAACAAGACACGTACATCATCATTACTCTTCTGCTACTTTTTACGAATCAGAAAAAAGCCCCGATGTATTTGTGGATCCTATACCGGAAGATGCTCCAGTTATAATTACGGAGTTTAACAATTCGGTGTTAAATCATTCACTGGTCTGGGTTCCTGTTTACGAAAACACCACCAAAACAGTTTTCGAATATTATGGTGAAACGGCAACAAGGTACGCCATGATTGGCGAAAAAATGAATAATTCAAAAGGGGTTGAATATGCCAATTATTCCAAGGTTGAAAAATGGGAATTTTCTGATGAAGATGAAGGAAAGCTGAGTTGCATTAATGAGCAACTTTACATTCTGGGAAAATTCGATCCATCACTTTTGAGTATAGAAATCCATACTCCGTATTCATACAAAACGTTGTGGAATTCCTCATACACAAAGATTGATTGGTCCCCTTCAAAATCTTTTAACCCCCTTCTATGGGTTGTTATGGGGGTTATGGGGATTTTCATAGGTGGTATGTATTTGATAATAAGGCAGTTCAGGTGGAGGAAAATGTAACATGAGATGCGGGGGGCTCATTAGTTTTTTATTTTTTTTGATATTTATGATATTTACGATTCAGCCAGTTAGTGCTGAGTTCAGTGCCGTTGACGCAGGAGCGGAAATGGTCGCTGATGGAATTGATGCATCAATGATGAGGATGTCAAACGAGATGTTTGAGGTTGGGAACGAGTCCACGACCTTTATAGATCGGTATGGAGTCGTTCGGACGGGCATATTTAATTTTGCCACGTACCAGTTCAACCCGTTTGATATAGAAACGGTTAGGAGGTATCAAGTCAATGCGGCATTGATAGCCATCCTAATTGCCATATTTTATATACTTCTCGGCGGAGGAGTTGCACAGCTTGTACAGGCGTGTCCAGTACAGGCAACTCAGGTGTTTGGAAAACAGGCAAACAACTTTTCAATTCGAAATTATACTATCAATGTTTTTTGCATACTTTTATGCTTTGTATTCATGTACGTTTTTGTATTGTTTGTACTGTATACAAACTACGTGTTTACCCAACTAACGATGCTAGATGTGCTAGATAGTATCACTCCATCTATAGATAATATAATAATGTATTTTATGATGGCAGTGTGCTATTTAGTACTGGCTTTGTTTTTTGCGATCAGACTAATTTACATAGTTATTTTCACGGCATTTTGTCTTCCGATAGGAGTGCTGCTGATACCTAGAACATCCAGACCATATGCGGTTGCCGCAACATGGTATTTTGTCCAGATTACGTTTATGCAATTTGTTATAGTTGCGATAACATCCGTGGGGGTATCGCTCATCGATGGAATGGGTCTATTAGGGATGTTACCAGGCACAGGATCACTACTATACCTTTCCCTGATCCTAATATTATTAGTGGTTAGTATAAAGTTTACAATAGGGTTTGGAATTGTGAAAAAGGGATTTATTTTGGCTAAAACTATTGGATAATGAGGGGGGGTATAAACGAGTAATCAAGTATTTAGCAGCACGAACCCACCGAAAGTCTTGGCGAAAGCCAAGGAAGATGCCTATTATGGCATTTCAAAAGAGTGGGTTGTTACTCTTATAATATGGGCTGTTGTATCGGTCGTTTTTCTGGCTGTAATAGTAATAATAAATAGTACAATTATAAAATTAGTCATATTCTCAATGCTTGTCATGTGGTGGGGAATTTATACAAAATGGTTTAGAAACTCCTCTCGGATGAGGAGGACTTTTTTTATAGTAAGTTATGTCTGGAGGGAGTGGAAAGGGGATACGGTCGTTGCAAAATACGATATCCCCGTTGAGTTCCTGCAAAAAGTGATTCCTCTTATAGATGTGCATAAAGGTGGGTTGATGGAATTCAAAGGAAAGGAATATGGAATTCTTATTAAAGTCAACCCTCCTCGGATAGGAGATGATGAACTTGAAAGATATACAAGAAATATCCAAATATTTCTTGATGGAATTAATGATAATCTTACCGTAAAAACAATAGCGGCTAGTAAATCAAATATGGTAAAGCCACTCGTGAACAGACTAAACGAGCTGGCGGTGGATAAAAACCTTACTACTTCTCAAAAGGAGCATGTTTATAAACTTCTGGAGGAGCAAAATGAGAGAAAAGCTCCCATTATTCAGTGGGAGTTTTGCGTGTATATAAATATTGGAATATATGACAATCTGGAAGATGCAATTAGAATGAAAGATGCATTACTTCCAGGGATGCTAAAAAACATGATACGGGCAGACCTGCGGCCCCGTGCTATGATCACTAACTCAGAGATTGGGCTTGCATATCGCCAGATGATCTCGCAAAAAGTGGTAGAGGGGGTATAATTATAGACATATTCAAAAAAATTGGGCACAAAATAAAAAGCTCGAAACATCATGTGAAAAATGCAGTAGTAGCCGCCGAACATGAAATGTGGTGGGGATCCGTTACACGGATTGCATCACCCTCTACAATAACTGAACTCCCCACTCATCTGGTTATAGACGAATCAACTTATGTGCGGTGCATGATAGTCGGAGTCCCAGGAATAGGAGATGAAGGAGCTGAGGGATATCCCAGAAACATGAGTCCTCTGGTCATAAAAAGACTTATGGATTTGGGGTTTGAGGGCTGTACTATCAGCCTCAGTAACACCACAATTCCCATTAATGTAATGGAGTCACAAAGACTCCTACAAAAAACGGCCTTTATAAATCAAATAAACCAAAAGTCTGCCACCGAAGCAAACCCTGGAAATGTTCCTGAAATAGTTTTGTCTCTGGACATGATGGATATCCAGGAAAACGCAAAGAGAGTTCATGATAATGATGTGCGTATGTTCCATGATGCGTTCATTATAACGATCTGGGCTGAGTCTTTGAGTATATTGAGGGAAGTAGAGAGCTATATTGAAAGTATTCTTGATTCGGAGCGTACATTGCACGAATATCCGAATTACAGAATGTTAAAGACTTTTTTAGCATCTCTTCCGTTTCCAAATACAGAAGAATGGGCAATGGTGCAGGCGTTCAGCGACCACGCTGCAACAATAAGCACCGTTCAAAATCCAAACAGCAGGACGGATAATACCGGACTGTATTTCGGGGACGACCGGGACACGGGTAAAAACATTTTGATTGATTTAAGTTCATACCCAGCTCAACATATGATGCTGTTGGGCCCCACCGGATCAGGGAAGACGTTTACGTTACTAATGCTGCTCATGAGAGCACATGACCTGCTAAATAAAAGAATTATATACACAACACCCAAGGCCGATGTAGGTACTGCTTACCGGGCAGTGGCTAATTACTATGGGAAAAATGCTTGCATTGTAGATATTGGACCAACCGGATCCAATATTAATCCACTCCAGATCCTCTTCGATGAAAAAGACATGAAAAGTTCATGGAGTTATATAAGGGTATATGATGGCCAAAAAATGCTTTTAACGAACTTCTTTAAGGTGTGGATGGACACCGGTTTTACAACAAACATGGCCTCATACCTGGATAGAGTCATAACTGAAGTATATGATGATGCAGGTATTATCCGAGAAAATCCAGAATCGTGGAAAAACGCAACTTGGCCTGTAATGTTGGATTTGTTACACATATTTGATAGGGACAGACAGGACAAGTCTCTTGGGATGGAGAGACAAACTGCTGAGGCCCTGTATAACAGGACTCATACAGTAGATCAGCGGGGGGCATTATCTTATGTGAATAACCCCACCGATGTAGATTTATCGGCAGATTTCATAATCATCGATCTCTCTGGAGTCCCTGATTACGACTCATTCCAAGACGCAATGAATGTTCTGGTAACGGGTTTAATGGGCAGTCGGTTCAAGACTGATATGAAAAAGGAGACGATTATTGCCGTAGATGAAGCGGCGGTGTTTCTTCGGAATCCCCGGCTCGGGTTGTTCCTCCTCCGGACTCTGACGCAGGGTCGTAGTTTTGGGATTTCTCTCTGGTTAGCCACACAGCAGATGGCTGACCTGGCAAAAGCCAATGTTGAAGAAGAATTCATGACTAACATGTTCTTCAAGATAATACTCGGGGGGAACATGGGCAAGGATACGATCAAACATGTCCAGGAATACTTCAACTTATCCTCCGGCTCTATAGAGTCTCTGTTATCTGCAAAAGTGGGAGAGGGTGTACTGACAACTCAAAATGAGGAGTTTCCGGTTAATTTTAAACCCACTAAACATGAAATGGACATAATAAAAGGCAGGTACAATTCAGCAACAGAATCAGAGGTGGGAGCTGTATTTACGGTCAACCACGAAGATCTTGTGGAGCAACACAAGCTAATTGTGGAGGATTGGATAGAGGGAGATAGCACTCCACTCCGGAACACGGGGCTTCTCCAAAAACAGATCCAGCGGGTGACTGGTAGGGGTAATGTGAATATATGGTTGCCTCCCACTATTCTCAAAGACGGGAAAGTAGGGAACCAAAGTCTTGATCATTATGGGACTGTGGTTCAACTTGCTGCATACCTGGATGAATGCGGATTCTCAGAAATTCAGGTAAATCACTATCATGAGGTGGATATTTCCTGTGTATTTGAAGATGTAAAATATGCCTTTGAATACGAAAGGCCAAAAAGCCATTCGAAACAGGAGCTAATCAAAAAAATGGCAGCGGCAGAAGAAAATCACAATAAAGTCGTTTTTGTCTGCACGGCCACGAATGAAAAAACCGTTTCATCGGCAGTGGGAGAAGAAAACACGGTCCGGAGAGGTAACCAGTTGGTAGACTACATCAACCGGATTGTGGAAAATTCCGAAAAACGAAGTGAAGAGCCGATAAAGGAACTTATGACTATTATTGAAAAACCAGATATCTTATCAAACCAGATGGTTTGAGGGAGGTTTTCCTCAAATCAAAACCTTCTCCTTTTTTCTAAGGCGGCGGCACTTCGTCAGTCCCTTCGGTCCCTCCTCAATTAGACCGCCCCTACAGGCCGGAAGTATCAGGAAGTATCAAGCCCTCGGCCCGGATCTCGGCCAGATTTCCGGCGAAAATTCGCCGGGACTTCAGCCGAATTTTCAGATGTTTTGGCTGGTTCTGGATCGGGATTTTCCGGCAGAATTTGGAGAAATCTGGAATAATTTGGAGAAAATCCAGCAGAATTTGGAGAAATCTGGAATAATTTGGAGAAAATCCGGCAGAATTTGGAGAAATCTGGAATAGTTTGGAGAAAATTCGGCAGAATTTGGAGAAAATTGAAAATATTTGGTTATTTTTTGCGGGTGATTCACTTCATAAATATATCTCCAAAAAAAGGATTTAGTGGATAAATCCCTCATCTTTCAAGCTTGCATAGGTTGAATCGTTTTGGATAATGATATGATCCAATAGATCAATCCCTAACGTTTTGCCTGCTTCAACAAATTGATTTGCAAGAATAATATTTTCCCTGCGAGATTCAAACTTTTCTGAAAGATCATTACTAACAATGATAATAGAGGCCGCGCTTTCCTCGATGGCTTTTGAAAAAACGTCTTTTACGTAAGAAGGAAATAATTTTTCATTGGGTGATCCTGTGAGAAAATCATATTCTTTTAGGATTTGGTTTTTTGTGTTCAGGATTAAGGCCACGTAATGTATTTTCGAGTCGTTTGAAAATTTGGAGTACATTTGCTGATATACTGCTCTCGGATTGCTCATTTTTGGGAGAGGCTCTGAGATAAACCCCGTCAATCTCCTGGATAGTTCGAATGTTGCCGCAATCCTGGCCGCCGCACCCTGCCCGATGCCTGGGAGGGTTTCCAATTCTTCGGCGTTTGCAAGACTTAATTTTTTGATGTTTCCGTATGTATTCATGAGGTCCTGAATAGTATCCTCTGATACATCCCGAAGAAGGGATTTTAGAAGGTCCCGATCCGTTAAATATTCCGGCCCATTTTCTAAGATCATTTTGTTTGCTGTATTCCATCCACTCATATAAATTCAATCCTCCAGAGGTCCTGCTTCTACCTAATAAAGGTCAGCATATTATATATACCTTTTCCTACCCTATACATAGGTAAAGGTATATATAATATAATTGGATATAGAGAGATATAATGATGATAGGGAGCTGTAATAAAATGAAAGTGAGCAGGAAGACCGGGAAGGGCCTTATCTTCCTGGGGAGGCCTAAATCGTGGCTTCACTGACAACCTTAAACCGGAGGCTTTCCGCACTGGAGGCAGCAGGCACGGGCAACCCTGGAACACTTCGAAGCCTGGGACCTGAAGGCCTTCAATTTTTTCCGGGATGGTCCACAGGACCCGGCGCGAGATGCAAAAATGAAGCACGAATTAGCGGAAAAATTACTAAGAAGAATTAATTCACGGGCAGCCCCTACTCCTACGGGCTAAAAAATCACAAGGAACGCATAGCCGGAAAACTAACCCAACCGGGAAAGGAATAACGGGGAAAATTACCACGGCGCATAAATCCTAATAATTCAATTGCACCCCTACCCGACCGGCCGGACCTTCGAGGCAGTGGCAGGCATCACAGCACACAAGGACAGCCCCGGCGGCGGCAGGATACAACGAAAACACGCGCCATCTATGGGAAGGCCTGGGACTGACTGAGGCGGAATATATCGAGTCAATGGAAGACAGGCAGGCAGCAGGCCGACAGGCTCCGGGCCTGGTATCGCAGCAACACACAGGCAGCCGCAGACAGGCCCCGGAAGAGGCGGCTTATGAAAACATGCGGGCGTTTTTCGAAGTGGCAGGAATCACAAAGGCCGAAGCCCTGGGCATGATCCGCGAGGGGAGGGCCTAAACATGGGCGATTATTACCCCTCCGAAGTTACAGCCCTTCAAGCCTATTATCAAAATCAAATAGGAATGGATTACCGGGCGGCTTTTTCCGCAGCCTGGGAAACTTGGGAAGACCTACAAGCAGGAAAAGAGATAAGCGTGGCAGCCCTGGCGGCGATACCTGACCCGGTGGGCGGGGGCTTGTGTTCGTCTCTTGAAATAGTAGACATTCAACCGGAAAGCCTGGCCTTTGAATAGGTGGCAAGCTCACAAGCTCAGGCCCACACACAAGGGCCGGCAGCCGGTGGCCTGGCTTCATCTATTCAAATCATAGAAGGAAAGGAGGCGCGGACCTGGGGGAGCTACATAATAGATGCGGATGGCTATATCATAGGGGAGCACAAGCAGAAGGAAGAGAAGGAAGAAAAGCCGAAAGAAAGGACCGGGAACTTTCAACCTGAAGAGGTTTATAATTTATAAAAAATAAAAAAGGAGGGTATAAACATAGGCTAAATTTTGACAAAAACCAAAAACCAAAACATAAAAAACGTTTTTTAATTTTTTTCAGAGAGGGATGTCCTAGTATATAGATAGAGCCGAAAGTATATATAATCAACTCTTTTCGATACTGGCGGCCGGTTTTTTCTCTATAGAAAGGCCCCTATTTTTCATCTCTTCTATAAGCTCCTGATCCGTGGCTCTTCTGAACATGTCCACAGTATCACCCGCGAAGCCGAAAGCCTGGCCCTCTACTTCCTGGGCCGGCCGATACTCTGAACCGCAAACCGGGCATTCATATTTTACGGGATCACCGGGCCAAATGGGTTTTATTTTCTTGAAGTCACCCCGGGACCCGCAGCCCATAGAATGATATTTCCTGAAATCCTCTTCGTTTTCAGTATAAAACATTCTTTAACCCTCCTGGCCTTCCTGATCCGGCAGGCGGAAACCCCAACTTTTCCCTTTCATCTGGCCTTTAAGCTGTCCTTCATCCTTCAGCTTCAAAAGCCGGGCTTTAGCTGTTTGAGTGCTACAGCCTAAAACCTCTTTAACATCATTCACGGAAACGGAGGCCTTTTTTAAGGCTTCATCCACTGCTTTTATAATCTGTTCATCTGTCCATTCAGGCGCGAACCTAGCCCCGTTATCTGTTCTTTTCATACCCATATATACACCCGTATACTATTAATAGAAAGCTGGTAACAGTAATCACAAAAAAGAAAAGAAAAAAGAAAAGAAAAAAGAAAGTGAAAAAAGAATCAGGCGGCAGACTGTAGAAAATCAGTAGATACCGGGCAGGTATCTCCATCATCAAACCTTACTAGCGTCTCTTCTGAGCTGGCCGAAATCACAACACCGGTATTACATCCAACTTGCGGGAATTTCACCTTTTCACCTGGCTTAAACATGCTTGAAACCTCCAATACTGTTATACACTTACAGTTAATA